>CAJMQE010000003.1 GCA_905215405.1 uncultured bacterium | reverse complement strand
CCATTCTCACAGCCCTTTATTTATTTGCTTCGTGGACATCGAAATTAATTCATAAAATAAAAATTCTACTCGCGGACTCTACTGAATTCTACAGATATACATCCACGTATTCTCCATTCTTCTGTCTGCCTGAAGCAGAATTTTGCTCCTGTGCATCCTCTGTATCTTTGTTATTTTCCACGTCTTTCTGTCCATGCGCACTCACCAGCTTTTCAGTCTCTCCAAGCGTTACAGTATGCTGTGTCACATTTTCTGCTTTCTGCGTGCCGTTGTCACTGCTAGCTGTATTTTCACCCGTAATAACACTATCTCGGCCTGCAACAGCACTATTTCTGTCTGTAGCATATGGATCTTGATTGTCGTCTGTCTTTGTTTTATTTTTCTCTGCCTGATCATCGGTCTGCTGCTCTTTTGCCTTGCGATCCTGCATTCGCTGTTCTGTCAAAGACTTATTTACTGAACCAAGCTGGTCAGCCATAGTCTTATTTATATTGTTCACGCGGTCTGATAAGTCGTTGATTTCATCCTGTTTTTTGGATACATCTCCTCTTCCCGCATCTGTCTTTAATTCCTGTTTTTTTACACGAATCTCACCTTCCAGCTCATCTTTCACCTCTCCGGTGTCTTCAAGTGAATGCTGCATTGCCCCTGCTTTGATCAATCCTTCCATGCTGATTGGATCCATTACGACCGCATCAGAGTTCTGTTGTTGCTGCTGTTGTATTTCATCTGCCGCTTTTTCAGCTTTTCTCTTTGCTTCCTGCGTTTCTTTCTGCTTCTCGATCTGCAATTCCTGTAGCTGCTGCGTCAGATCAGCGATCTGTGTCTGAATTTCTTTTTTCTTATCCATCTTCTGCTGTGCAGTCAGTTTCTGGTTCTGATTGATCTGTGAAAGACTTTTATTCAATTGATCGATCTGTGCCTGTACCTGATTCATCTGCGCATCCGTTGCGCCTGATCCCAACGCTTTCGCTGGTTTTGCCGCCATCATAGAGGAAGAAGATGTACCTGTGCTTTCTCCAATTCTCATAGTTCCCACCTCATCATATTCATTAATTCTCATTTTAAAGGAAGCCTCATGCTCTTCCAAATAAAAAAACGATATAACTAGTAAACATTTAAAAAAAATGTTTACATAAGTTATATCGTCAATTCAAGCAATAGGTTAACCCTGCTCTCTTATTTTCACTTAATTTACTATATAATTCTGCTAAATGAACTCAGATTGCTATCTCACCTGATTTACCAGTTTTCTTAATGAACCCAAAATGTTTCTACTGCTCCAAGCACATTGAATTCTTTTCCCTTTTTGTTACAGGAACACAACTCGCTTTTGTCATTCACAAAATACAGATAGCCCTTATGAAGGATCGTTCCTGATGTATCCAATGTATCCGATACTTCCTGCAATGTAACTTCCTGTGCTGATAATGAGGATCTATAATACTGAACGCCATCAGCTACATATGTGATCGCATTGTCTGTATTTCTGACTTTGTTTAAAGTTCCGGCAGTCACACCGCTACGAATCACCTTTGCAGTCCCTTTATCGACAGAAACAAGATCTCCATCTCTGTTGACATAGAGCAGTGTGGAGGATGCAGAAATATAACAAGTATCTGTCGAATTTCTGATCTGATCCAGTTTTGTCAAAGTTGTTGTATCACTGTCGCTGACCTTCCCGTAGTAAACCGTATTGGCAATCGTACAGTACAGATAGCCATCTTTCTTCTCATAAGTGACTTCTACCCCTGACATATTGGATGTAAAGAGATATGTAGAGGTCTGATCACCCAGATCATAATAATAAAACTTTGAATTCTGATTATAGATAAATGTTTCTGGAGATGACTCATCAATTACAGATTCCGTTGAATTCTGAAACTTTGTATCATCATCCTGTGATACTCCATAAATTTCAGTCACATCACTCAAAAGCTGCTGCTTATCCGTAAGCTTATCAAGGTCAAGACTATATAATTTATTAGAGGTATCAAGATAAAGCAGTGTTTTATTCTTCAGATATAAAGCTTCACTTCGGACATTATTGGCAATTGTCGTATTTGTTCCATCTGCAGGCTGCTTTCCACCTGAACAGTCGAATAAATATAATGTAATATTATCTACGACTGATTCATATGAATAATTCATCTGTGTATAAAGGACTTTTCCTTTATCAGATATGTACATAATACTTTTTTGTGCTGAAGATTCCGATACCTTTGTGACACCATCCTCGTTCCATACGTAGAACCGATAGATTTCATCATCCGAGCAGGTAACTGCTGCAAAATATTTACCATCAGCACTTGCAACTGATTCAACCAGTGGATCTGCCTGTACTTCATCCGGAATTGTCGTATCATAGAATTTCTTCTGATCCTTGGTAAATACGACCGATGACTTTTCATCAACGAACGTCGTATCAAGATTTCCCGCAGTATAAATACGGTCGTCAGCTGTAATGTATAATGTCATGCTCTGTCTTTTGACCAGTTGAACTATTTTCGTGGCAGAGAACCCACCAATGATCAAGACAGCCAGAATAATACAACATTTGATCCAGTGCTTCTTAAAAAAAGAAAGCACTTTGGAACTGCCAATTTTCTCCTTGTGAGCCGACAAGCCCTCCAGACTTGGTCTGGAGACTTTCAGTTCTGGAAGTTTGATCTGAGGAATCGGAATATGAAATTCTTCCTCTTCCTCAGGCTTTTCTTCTTCCTCACCCGGCTTTTTGAACTTTATACCTTCCACTATACCCGTCTCTTCATACTCTTTTCGTCTGCGGATATAGTCACTTTTATTAAATATGATCTCAGGTCCATTACACTTAGGGCAGGACTCACCCTCATATTCTGTTCCACATTTACTACATTTCATATCAAGACCGCCTAGAATGCGAATTTTTCGTCGAAATATGCCTTAAGATCTTCGATCTTAACTCTTTCCTGTTCCATTGTATCTCTGTCACGTACTGTTACTGCGTGATCTTCTTCTGAATCAAAATCATATGTGATGCAGAAAGGAGTACCAATTTCATCCTGTCTTCTGTATCTCTTACCAATATTTCCTCTGTCATCAAATTCACAGTTATATTTCTTAGCAAGTTCTGCATATACTTTTTCAGCACCTTCATTGAGTTTCTTTGAAAGTGGAAGAATACCGATCTTAACTGGAGCAATTGCTGGATGGAAATGAAGCACTGTACGAGTATCTCCACCTTCCAGTTCTTCCTCATCATATGCTGAGCAAAGGAATGCAAGTGTTACACGGTCTGCACCAAGTGATGGTTCAATAACATAAGGAATATATTTTTCTTTTGCTTCATCATCGAAATATGTCATATCTTCGCCAGATGTATTCTGATGCTGAGTAAGATCATAATCAGTTCTGTCTGCGATACCCCATAATTCACCCCATCCAAATGGGAATAAGAATTCGATATCTGTCGTTCCTTTGCTATAGAATACAAGTTCTTCAGGAGAATGATCTCTTGCTCTCATCTCATCTTCTTTGATACCAAGTGCCTGTAACCAGTTGATGCAGTAATTTCTCCAGTAGTTGAACCACTCAAGATCTGTACCTGGTTTGCAGAAGAATTCAAGTTCCATCTGTTCAAATTCTCTTGTTCTGAATGTGAAGTTACCTGGTGTAATTTCATTTCTGAAAGATTTACCGATCTGGCCAATACCAAATGGTACTTTCTTTCTTGATGTTCTCTGAACATTCTTAAAGTTTACGAAAATACCCTGAGCTGTTTCAGGTCTTAAATATACAGTATTTTTTGCATCTTCTGTTACACCCTGGAATGTCTTGAACATCAGGTTGAACTGTCTGATATCTGTAAAGTTGTGTTTTCCACAAGAAGGACATGCAATTTTGTGCTCATCGATGAAATCTTTCATCTGCTGCTGTGTCCATGCATCAACAGCTTCTGTTAACTCAAAATTGTTCTCTGCTGCCCAGTCTTCAATTACTTTATCTGCTCTGAATCTTTCATGACATTCTCTACAATCCATCAGAGGATCTGCGAAACCACCAAGATGTCCAGATGCTACCCATGTCTGTGGGTTCATAAGGATTGCACAGTCAACACCAACATTGTATGGGCTCTCCATTACGAATTTCTGCCACCATGCTTTTTTCACGTTATTCTTAAGTTCTACACCAAGATTACCGTAATCCCATGTATTAGCAAGACCTCCATAGATTTCTGAACCTGGATATACGAATCCTCTGGCTTTTGCTAATGCGACTATTTTCTCCATTGTCTTTTCCATAGATAATTAACCTCACTTATATTTTAATCTTAATTGCCTGAATGTTTCCATGAATCTACGGCAATCATAAAATCTTATTCTAGTTTTTTATTGTACAATATTTTCCTAATGTTTACAACTGCTAATTCTTTGAATCCTATTGTAAATCAAGCATTTCCTCAGTCTTTAGCTTTTTATCGATCACTTTACTTCGAAGACGGTTCATGATCATTTTCAATTCCTGTAGTACCGTTTCACTGACCGTAAACGTATATAGTTTTTCGATCCTAGATGATACAATATATTGCAGTGCATACTGACAGGACTGAGAAATATGAATGCCATCCTTTGGTATATTTCTGCATTTTTCGCAGAACATTGCGAAATGTGTAATGGAAAAGGTACTGATATTATCTTCCCCACCGCAATTTGCACATGTAAACACATCCGGATATTCTCCATTGATGACCATCGCCTTCAATTCAAAAATATAGCGAATCAGTTCATTGGGAATCTTACCGTGGCTCAATGCCCGTAAAGTTGCATAAAGCAGGTTGATCATAATACTTCCATCCAGATTCTCCCTACTGAAATAATCTGCAATTTCAGCAAAATAGCATCCATAATAAATAGACGACAGATCACTCGTTACATCTCCAAAATAATTTTCTATGGAAATCTGTTTGATATTGTACGTAGTTCTTCCTTCATATAATTCAAATATGCCAAATGCAAATGGCTGAGTCGACCCCATCAGCGGACTGTTCATCCGTCTTGCACCTTTTGCAAATACAGAAATCTTTCCGCGTTCCTTTGTTAAAAGCACCACTCTTTTGTCATATTCACTGATCGGCATGGAAGAAAGGACCATGCCAGTCACACTTATAATATCACCCATGCTGTCTCTCCTTTACATGTTCATACATGCTCCTATACATGCATGATAAAACCACAGCCGGCATTGTGACACTCTTTCACAGATCTGTGGGACCATCTGCGGTAATGTAATTTTGCTCCACATCGTGGACACCGGTTTCTGGCAAGATATTTTCGATCCTGTTTTATCCTATGCTTAATTGCCCTGATATGTCCCCGTTTATTGCGTCCCGAGGTAATATCTGCCTCAAGAATTTCCTGTGCAAATTCAAGCATTTGCTCTGGTGAAAAAATAATCTCCCGGTAGTTCTTTGTCATATACTTTTTCAACTGTTTTCGATGCAGGACAGGATTTGCACATTCCACATCGAACCAGCACTTTTCTTTCACATCTGCAAATACGATCATTGGAATTATATCTTTGTACCTGATATGTAAAAGATTCTGCACCGCCTTGACATGTGCATAATTTTGTTTGACCGGATTATGAAAATCATACTTGCGTCCATTGATCTCCTGAATCCACTGTGCATAATAATCATTTCCGTAAATATTTCCGATATAATTCTTCGTTTCTATCACAAATATGCCATGAACAGAGACAACGATATGATCGATCTGCGTTGTCCCATAGCTGTTTTCCAGCATAATATCATTGAGCAGTAAATAACGACTGCCAGGCAGCTTTTTCAGCTTCCTGGCAACCATTTTTTCGCCCTTCATTCCTCTATTTTCTTTCGTAAAAAATCCAAACATCTTATAAGTCTATATCATTCTTCTTGTCATAGCCAAAATTCTTGATAAGGAAATCACTGTCTCTCCAGTCTTTCTTTACCTTTACCCATAACTTCAGATTTACCTTCTTTTCCAGCATTTTTTCTATTTCAAACCGGGCATTTGTTCCGATTTTCTTTAACATAGCTCCACCTTTACCGATGATAATACCCTTATGGGAATCTCTTTCACAGATAATTGTTGCATCAATGTCTGTTATCTTTCCATTAGGTCTGTCTTTCATCTGTTCAATGGTTACAGCAATACCATGTGGAATTTCATCATTCAATGCATGTAGTGCCTTTTCACGGATCAATTCTGATACGATCTGTCTCATTGGCTGATCTGTAATCGTATCTTCATCATAGAATAATGGTCCAAAAGGAAGATATTTAAAGATCATTTCCACTAAATCATCCGTATTTTCACCGGTCTTTGCTGAAACTGGAACGATTTCGGCAAAATCTACCACGCTCTTGTATTTATCGATAACAGGAAGTAATTCTTCTCTCTTGATCGTATCACTTTTATTAATGACCAGAACAACTGGTGTCTTTACCTTTGCCAGCTTCTCTGCAATATGCTCTTCGCCTGCTCCCATAAATGTCGTTGGTTCGATCAACCATAATACAAGATCTACTTCGTTCATTGTCTTTTCAGCTGCACCGACCATATAGTCACCGAGCTTGTTCTTCGCCTTATGAATACCAGGTGTGTCAAGAAATACAATCTGTCCCCTGTCATCTGTATAAACCGTCTGGATTCTGTTTCTTGTAGTCTGTGGTTTGCTTGACGTAATCGCGATCTTCTGTCCGATCAATCTGTTCATCAGTGTTGATTTACCAACGTTAGGACGTCCGATCAGAGTTACAAATCCTGATTTCGTCTGTGCACTATTTCCATCGCTGATACCACTGTTCTTTAACATTTCATCTAAATTCATTCATTCACCTTTTTCTTTACATTTGCACCTTTGGTGCATCTTTCGTCAACATGCCCTGCGAGTATAATCGCTGGCTGGCATGCTGGCTGTATCTTCTATTTTCTATCGCAACGCACATCCAGATCAAATCTGTGATGATGCTTAACTGTTGCATTTTCTATATCTGTTTATTTCTATATCTGTCTATTTCTATACCTGCCAATATCTGTCTCTGTCCCTGCAGCCTTTAGACAAGATTCGTAATTTTGTCAAATAATGCTGCTGAATCATTGATCTGCTTTGCGTTGCCGACAACGCAGAAATAATTTTCGTTCACTGCACTTTCAACAAGTGGAGCCAGCTTTCTGATATCTTCCTGCGTTGCATGAAGAACTTCATCACGTTCTTTCTGAAGATCTTCAATTGTTGCATGGCAGATATATGCTCCAAAGGAACGTGCGCCTTTTGCTGCCGGATTCATTGGTGTATCCATATCACCGATCGTACCAATGATATATTTAACCATATCTCTTTCTGAAACATCGAAAATGCTGATATATTCTGGCGCTTCTTCATAAATATTATTCGTCTTTTCCAGATTTGGATCACGATAAGATACCAGATACATATCACCATTTCTATAGAATCCACTCATGCAGCCATATGCTCCGCCTTTTACTCTGACATTGATCCAGAGATAATCATAAGAAAAGATTACTTTCAGGACTTTCAGAGCTCCAGAATAGTGGAATCCATGTTCTACAAAATTTCCGCATCTTGCAACATACTGAACCTGTGCTGCTGTTGTATAACCAGTCTTTACATTCTTTGGCTGGTAATTACGAACTGCGGCTGGCAGATCATCTTTGCGAAGTGCACCAACGAAATCTGAAAATGGTTCCTTTAACATCTCGTATCCCTCATCATTCGCTGTGAAGCTGACCTGCAGGACATCAGATGTAAATATAAATTCGACCAGTGCTCTTAACTTATTGACGATTTCTTCTTTTCCTGTATCAAAGTTCTCATTTAATCTGTTGATCAGTTTATAATATCCGTAACCACGCATTTCATTGCTGTAATGGCTCGTTTCTGAGAATTGAGACATTGCCTCTAACATAGCAACACTATGGCCAGAACTTGTCATAGATGATTCCAGTCTGGATTTTGTCCTTGCAATAATTTCCTTCAATCTCTTATAATCATCGAACTTTGTTGTAAAGAGGATTTCACGGATCAGCTGCAGTGCATATCCGATCTTCTCATAAAGAACTTTTGCCTTGACTTCATACATCAGTTTATACTGATCCAGATCTTTATTATCTGTATAAATAGCGGCACTGGTTGAAATTCCACCTGTATTAATATTGATTTCATTTGCCAGCTGTGCATAGGAATGATTCTGCGTATCCATAACACCAAGCGTTGAAGCAAGCAGTCCCATATATGGAAGCAGTTCATCCGGCACTTTTTTAGCATCGAATGCAAGCACAAGATAAGCGATTCCATTGGTGAACATATTGTGATGTACAACTTCGGCATCTGCAATATGTTTTACATCAATATAGAGTGGTGCTGCTTCCTTCTTAATATCAGAAATCTTTAACATTGGGATGGATTTCAGTTCTTCCTGGGAAGATGGTTCTTCCTGATATTTTTCAAGAGCTGCTGTATCTGCAACAATTCTATCGATTTCTTCTTTTGACAGAGTCTTCTTGTATTCCTGCAGACGGGCATCTGTCCGTGCATCCATTTCCTCTGTCAGATTCTTCTTAGGCTTCAACACGATCATAGAAGAATGTGTATTGTCAAGAAGATACTCACGAATTATTTCTTCGAACAGACCCTCTTTGCATTCTTTCTTGATCGTTTCAAATGTTTCACTGCATTCGATATGAATAAAAGGCTTTGTCTCATCATAAAGCCAGCTGTCCATCAACTGGAGGCCATACATAAGTCCCTTTGGAAATGCACCAAAATCAGCTTCACGATATTTAAATTCATAGTAATTAATACCAGCAAGAATTGTTCTTTCATCCACACCATTTTTCAGAATATCAGACAATACCTCTCGGATAGTCTCTAAAAATGCATCTTTCTGCTCAGGATTTGCATTCTTTGCAATGATCGAATACATTGGCTGACAAGCGGAAGACTCATAAGAACTGTAAATATCATCACCAATTCCTTTGTCGATCAATGCCTGCTTTAACTTAGCACCTGGTGCCATGATCAAAGCATAGTCAAGGACCTGCATTGCAATCGAAAGCTTGGCATCCAGCGCATCACCAACAACCACATTATAGGACAGATAAGTATTGTTCTCTTCCTCTTCATCCTCTGTGATTGCATATTCCTTTGTCATCGTTACCATCGTATCAAATTTCTTCTGATGATCGATTTCAGAGTCGATTACAACACCGCTCTTATCAAAGTCCTTCAGGTATTCCTGATCAAGGTAATCCAGTCGCTCCTGTACATCCATATTGCCATACAGATAAATGTAACTGTTGACAGGATGATAATAGTTCTTGTGGTAGTTCAGGAATTCCTCATAGCTGAGTGTTGGAATTTTGTCCGGATCTCCACCTGATTCATTGCTGTAACAGGTATCTGGGAACAGCGATACAAATGTATAACGGGAAAGAACCTCATCTGGTGAAGAATAAGCACCTTTCATTTCGTTATATACAACACCGTTGTAATGAAGCGGAGCATCCTGTGACTCCATTTCATAATGCCAGCCTTCCTGTTTGAAGATCTGTGGTCTGCTGTATATATTAGGATAGAAAACGGCATCCATATATACGTCCATAATATTCTTAAAATCCACGTCATTGCAGCTAGCTACCGGGTAGACCGTTTTATCCGGATAAGTCATTGCATTTAAAAATGTATTCAGAGATCCCTTGCATAACTCAACAAATGGATCCTTGACCGGGTACTTTCTGGATCCGCATAATACTGTATGTTCAATAATATGCTGTAATCCTGTATCGTTGTATGGTGGTGTCTTAAACCCGATGGAGAACACTTTATTCTCATCATCATTTGCCAGAACTACAACTCTGGCGCCACTTTTCTTATGTTTGAGTAAAAGTCCTGTGGAATTCAGATCTTTTATCTCTTTTTCCTGTAAAAGTTCATATTTATCCAGTTTTAAATTCATATTAGTCCTTTCTTTCGTTACATTTACCTTAAAAGCGCCTGTATGGGCTACTTTTCAAAATATTCATATAGTACCATTATATTACAAAATACCGATCCACACAACTTATCAATTTGTAAAATACGCAAAAACGACAGCCATAAATTCCCAGTAATTTATGGCTGTCTGTCTTTACAATATGTGATTAATCAAAATATCTCTTTAAGAGACCTGCAAATGCCTTTCCATGTCGTGCTTCATCTTTCGCCATTTCATGAACTGTATCATGAATTGCATCCAGATTTGCTTCTTTCGCTCTTCGTGCAAGATCATATTTTCCATTCGTTGCACCATTTTCAGCATCTACTCGCATCTGCAGATTTTTCCTTGTGGAATCCGTCAGATTATCACCAAGAAGTTCTGCGAATTTAGCTGCATGTTCTGCCTCCTCATGCGCTGCTCGCTCATAATACATACCGATTTCAGCATATCCTTCCCGAAATGCCGCTCTGGCCATTGCAAGATACATACCGACTTCCGAGCATTCACCTGTAAAGTTCGCTCTTAAATCATCAATAATATCCTGACTGCTACCTTTTGCAACACCGACTACATGTTCTGCAGCCCAGGTCGTTTTTCCATCCTGTGCCTCAAATTTATCAGAAGTTGCCTTACATACCGGGCAATATTCCGGAGGATACTCACCCTCGTATACATATCCACACACCTGACAAACATATTTCATCAATTGTCCATCTCCCATCTGATTTTTTTGCATTAGATCCTGGTACTTAACCTGTTGTTATTGTCCCGGACACCTAACCATTTCTAGTATTGCCTTATTTTCAGATGGATATTCTTCTTTATCTGTTATGCCTGTGCAAAAGTGCCATCATCCACTACAAAGAAACCTTCGACCTTACCGGACACTAATTTCATTATTTCTCTGATTTTCACTTCTTCCTGTGTTCTTACCGTAACAATATAGGCCGTCTGAATTCCATTTTTTTCACAGTATTCCCTGCTAAAGGCATCCGCATGGGCAATTTCCATTTTTTCAAAATCCATTGAAGTCTCATCATCAAATTCTGCCTCAATAACTTCTGCGATCTCCCAGTATTCGACCTGTGCTCCTTCAATCTGCTTTAAAACATCTTTCAAGCTGACTGAGGCAACTTCACTCTTACTTAAAAACAGCCATTCACTTGGGAATGCACTGACCTGCTGTCTGTTGTTCTTCTTTCCAGCTTTTTTATCCGTACTGTTTTTGCCTGCTGTCCTGCTATCCGTATTTTTCTTATTTTTATAATTGTTTCTATCCTTTGCAACATTTCCTTTTTTATATCCACTTTTGCTGCCTGTTTTGTTTCCTGTTTTATTTCCTATTTTGTTTCCTGTTTTGTTATCTTTTTTGTTTTCAGTTGCGTTTCCGGCTTTACTTACTGTTTTACTACCAATTTTGTTTCCCGATTTGTTTCCCGTCCTGTTTTCCGACACCTTATTATTTTTGTGAGTTCTGTTTTCCTGCTCTTTATTTTTCTTTTGTTCTGCCATTCACAAGCCACCTTTCATTGATTCTTAATTGTTTCCATGTACTACAAAAGTTCATTGTTCATTTTCCATGTACGTTACATTGTACACTACATATTCTTACGACTATCTGAATCTATTATAGCATTTCCAGTCTTCATGTGCCTATCCCAAAATACAAGTGTTTTCACGCAGAGGTAAAAAAAGACTACTGCTCTTCACAGTAGCCTTTTTCACCAGCCATTACCGATTTTTTGTTGGTAACAGTTGCTTTATTTTATTTAAAAAACCCTTTTTTCTTCTTTGGCTGAGGTCTGTCTTCCCCTGTCATTTCTTTGTCATAAGCTCTTAAAGCTTCTTTCTGAGATTCTGAGAGTTTTTCTGGAACCTGAACGACCAGTGTAATGTAATGGTCACCACGAATCGTTTTATTACGAAGAGATGGCATACCTTTGCCTCTTAATCTTACCTTTGTATCTGTCTGTGTTCCTGGTTTTACTTCGTATAACACATCTCCATCCACTGTCTGTACTTTAATTTCTCCACCAAGTGCTGCTGTTGGGAAACTGATTGGAACTGTTGAGAAAATGTTATAATCCTGACGCTGGAACACTGGATGTCTCGATACGGTTACTTCAACGAGCAGATCACCACGTTCTCCGCCGTTCGTACCTGGTTCACCCTTGCCTCTGATTCGGATACTCTGACCTGAATCGATACCTGCTGGAATAGATACCTGAATCTTCTTCTTGCTGCTTGTATAACCTGTACCATAGCAGTCAGGGCATTTTTCTTTAACGATCTTACCAGTTCCGTGACAATCAGGACATGTTGCTACATTTCTGACCTGACCAAACAGAGACTGCTGTGTATACATAACCTGACCTTTACCACCACATTTTGGACATGTCTCTGGCTCTGTACCTGGCTTTGCGCCTGTACCATGACAAGTTTTACACTCATCTTTCAGGACCAGTTCAATTTCTTTTTCCACACCAGTTACAGATTCTTCAAATGTAATTCTGACACCTGTACGAATATTTGCACCTTTCATTGGTGCATTGCTTGCTCTTCTATGAGATCCACCACCGAACAGATCACCAAAAATATCTCCGAAAATATCTCCCATATCTCCCATGTTGAAATCAAAGCCGCCGGCACCTGCACCGCCGCCCTGTTCAAATGCTGCATGACCGAACTGATCATACTGCTGACGTTTCTGACTATCGCTCAGAACCGCATAAGCTTCTGAAGCCTCTTTGAATTTAGCCTCTGCTTCTTTATCTCCGGGATTAGTATCAGGATGGTATTTCTTGGCTAATTTTCTGTATGCTTTCTTCAGTTCGGCATCAGTAGCTGTTTTTGGAACACCCAGCACTTCATAATAATCTCTTTTTTCTGCCATGATTTTAACCTTTCTAATGATTATTACTTCATGTAATGTAATAATTATGTTTTTTGTATTCTTAATTCAAGAGAAAGAAGAACTTTCCTTTTAATCAAGAATAACAGTAAACTGAAATCTGCTTTCAATTTACTGTTCTCCTGTTCTCATATTGCATTTTATTGTATCAGAAAGCCATACGTCTTTCAATGCATTTTGAAAATAACTCTATGTGAAGGTGGTACTTCAGGAAAGTTTCCCTTCCCAAAGTATCATCAACAATAATTATACTTCTTTATATTCTCCATCAACGACATCATCAGCTGCGCCTGCGTTTGAAGCACCTGCTCCTGCTGCGCCTGCACCCATATCAGGGCCTGCACCTGCAGCACCTGCATTTGGATTAGCCTGTTCGTACATCTTAGCAAATAATTCCTGTGCACCAGTCATTAATTTTTCTTTTGCTGCTTTGATTTCATCAATCTGAGCATCTGTCATATCTTCTGGATTTGTCTTTTCAACTAAATCTTTCAGTGCCTTTAAATCAGCTTCAACAGCAGTCTTTGCGTTTGCATCGATCTTGTCACCAGCTTCATTTAAAGCTTTTTCTGTCTGGAATACCATAGCATCAGCATCGTTACGTACTTCAATTCCTTCTTTACGTTTCTTATCCTGTGCTTCGAATTCAGCAGCTTCTTTAACAGCTTTATCGATATCAGAATCTGACATATTTGAACCAGCTGTAATTGTGATGTGCTGTTCTTTACCTGTTCCCATATCTTTTGCAGATACATTTACGATACCATTTGCATCGATATCAAATGTAACTTCGATCTGTGGAACACCTCTTCTTGCTGGTGGAATTCCATCCAGTCTGAACTGTCCAAGTGATTTGTTGTCTTTCGCGAACTGTCTTTCACCCTGAACAACATTGATATCAACGGCTGTCTGATTATCTGCTGCTGTTGAGAAGATCTGGCTCTTCTTAGTAGGGATTGTTGTATTTCTTTCGATCAGTCTTGTTGCGATACCACCCATTGTTTCAATAGAAAGTGAAAGTGGAGTAACATCAAGAAGAAGGATTTCGCCGGCACCGGCATCACCTGCTAATTTACCACCCTGGATAGATGCACCAAGTGCAACACATTCATCTGGATTTAAGTTCTTGCTTGGTTCATGACCTGTTAACTGTTTTACTTTATCCTGAACAGCTGGGATACGTGTTGAACCACCAACTAATAATACTTTTGTAAGTTCGCCATTTGTAAGACCAGCATCTTTCATAGCGTTCTGAACAGGGATTGCTGTTCTTTCAACTAAATCATGTGTTAATTCATCAAATTTTGCTCTTGAAAGGTTCATATCAAGATGTTTTGGACCTTCAGCTGTAGCTGTGATGAAAGGTAAGTTAATATTTGTTGTAGCAGCGCTTGATAATTCTTTCTTAGCTTTTTCAGCTGCTTCTTTTAATCTCTGAAGAGCCATCTTATCTGCTGATAAATCTACGCCTTCAGCTTTCTTGAATTCATCTAACATCCAATCCATGACTTTCTTATCAAAGTCATCACCACCGAGCTGTTTATCACCTGATGTTGAAAGTACTTCAATAACACCATCACCAATTTCAATGATAGATACATCGAATGTACCACCACCTAAATCATATACCATGATCTTCTGTTCACTTTCATTATCAAGACCATAAGCTAAAGCGGCTGCTGTTGGCTCGTTGATGATTCTCTTAACATCAAGACCAGCGATCTTACCAGCATCTTTTGTTGCCTGTCTTTCAGCATCATTGAAGTAAGCAGGAACTGTGATAACAGCTTCTGAAACGCTTTCTCCAAGGTAGCTTTCTGCATCAGCTTTTAATTTCTGAAGAATCATAGCTGAAATTTCCTGTGGTGAATATTTCTTATCATCAATAGCTACTTTATAATCAGTACCCATATGTCTCTTAATTGAAGCGATTGTCTTTTCAGAGTTTGTTACTGCCTGACGTTTTGCAGGTTCACCTACAAGTCTTTCGCCTGTTTTTGTAAATGCTACGATAGATGGTGTTGTTCTTACGCCTTCTGTATTAGCGATAACAACTGGTTTACCACCTTCCATAACTGCAACACATGAGTTTGTTGTACCTAAATCAATACCAATGATTTTTCCCATTATTTTATCCTCCTAAATGTTTTGTAATCAGCTTTTTAATAAATTAGTTTGCTACTTTTACCATACTGTGTCTTACAACACTACCTTTGTATGTGTAGCCTTTCTGAAGTTCTTCTGCAACGATATTGTCGCCAAGTGCTTCATCTTCAACATGCATTACTGCATTGTGCAGATTTGGATCAAATTCCTTACCTGCTGCATCGATTGCTTCCACACCTGCATCTTCAAGTGCTTTGACCATCTGTTTGTAGACCTTATCCATTCCCTGAACGAATGAATTTTCTTTTTCTTCCTCAGATACCAGAGCAAGGCCTCTTTCAAAATTGTCTACGATCGGTAAGATCTTTTCAATAATATCTTTTGCACCGATTTCATACATAGAAGCTTTTTCTTTTTCTGTTCTCTTTCTGAAGTTATCGAATTCTGCCATCTGGCGCTGATTTCTGTCTTTTAGTTCTTCTATCAAATCATCTTTCGGATCCTTTTTCTTCTTTTTATCGAACTTTCCAAAAATCTTTTTATTTTTATCTGGTGTTTCAGTTTCCTGACCATCTGTTTCTTCATTCTGGTCGTTCACTGTTTCCCCAGTCTTATTATCTTTTTCTGTTGCGTCAGAAGCTGTGTCTTTGTCATCTAAATTCTGGTTGTTACTATTTGCATTTTCAACATCTTCAGGTTGAACATTTTCATTATTTGCCACTTTCCTACCAACCTTTCTTAAGTTTTCTTATACACCGTGTCGAGTTGTGACTGAATGGTCTTTAACTTTTCAACGACTTTGTCGTAATCCATTCTCTTTGGACCGATGATACCAATCGTACCTCTCAATCCATCTTCCAGCTCATAAGTTGCTGTTACGACGCTGCAGTCCTTCATGGTCTGCACCGGTGTTTCGTTTCCTATATATACTTGAATACCCTGGTTGTCATCCTTCTCCTGCGAATCTGTGACCAGATTAGAGAGAAGATCTTTTTCTTCCAAAGTACATATAAGCTTACTTGCTTTGTCACTGTCACTCAGTTCCGGATACCGGAAAATATTTGTTGCCCCACTGGTAAAGATCTGCATATTGTCGGCACTGTTAATTGCCTCTGCGATTGCATCTAATACTTCCTTGACCAGATTGACATATTCGCCTGCCTGATTCTGCATTCTGGATATGATACCAAGATTGATTTCTTCCAGTGTCAGACCATTAAGACTGGTATTTAGTAACAGATTTAATTTTAAAAGTGTTTCCTGAGAGATTTCCTCGCTGACTGTAATTACTTTATTCTTGATCAAATTACCTTCCATTACAATAACTGCAAGAATCTTCTTACTCTCCAGCTGGGAAAGCTGTATAAATTTTAATTTTGTTCTGTTGCACTGTGGTGTTGTTACCATAGTTGCATAATTCGTATCATTTGCCAGAACCTTTGCGACATTCTGTAAAAGCTCCTCAACCCGGTCAACTTTTTCAGTCAGGAAATTTTTCATATCACTTACTTCTTTTTCCTTCTCTGAAAGCTCCTTCTCTTTTTCCAACATCAGATTATCGACATATAAGCGATATCCTTTGTCTGAAGGAATTCGACCTGCTGAAGTATGCGGCTGTAAGATCAGTCCCATTTCCTCCAGATCTGCCATCTCATTACGAATTGTAGCTGAACTGAGATTCAGGTCTGCGTACTTTGAAATTGTTCTTGACCCAACCGGCTCGCCTGTCTCTAGATAGTTTTGAATAATCGCATTGAGAATCTTCAACTTTCTGTCATCAAGTTCATCCATGTCAGCCACTCCTTTGCAATGTTCTTTCGATTTGTTAGCACTCATTTTGATAGAGTGCTAATATCGTTACAATTAAAATATCACTAACACTATTATTTGTCAACACCTACAACAAGATTTTTCAAAAACTTTCTTTATTTCTTCTTATCAAATGTGCGGCTCTGACGAATCATCTGAAACAGATGATAGAACCCAAGATTGACCGCTTCGCTTCGCTCGATCTCTTTTTCCAGATCCATTTGTTCGGTCTGAACACCGGACAGTTCCCCACAGACATCCATACCAAGCAATTCTGCTTTTTTTGAAGACCGGCTAATAATTTCTTCTATATAATGAATGTCCATATTTCCCTGGTCCCAATTCGTCCGGATCACATTTTCCGAAAGCACATCTTTATCAACTGATATATAGATAGGAAGTTGTTCCAGATTTTCATTGTGTATCTCTTCTTCCATCTCTTCACAAATGGAAGCTGCTGTCTCTGCATTGGTAAGTGACTGGTTATACATCGTCACACGGCCACTATCTAAGAGCTTTGTTTCTGTTTCTTCCACTGTTGCGACTAAATCATCTCTTGCACCGATTGAAAATACATGTGCCAGATTATCATTTGTCATTAGCAGATTTTTTATCCAGCTGCCACAGGACAGAATCTGCCCAAATCTTGGGCTCTGCATATCAGGATGATGATCGAACACCAGCAGTATGAATTTTTTATGTATTTTCTGCATCCACAGATCGGACAGATAGTGATAATTTCCCGAATCTATAAAATGAATCCCGTGATAATCCCTACTTTTAATCCTTTTTGCAATCTCTTCTACTGCCGCTTCGTCACAATACCCATTTGTTCCACGAATATCTTTAAAATCACTGGTATGACAGGATATTTCCGGAATCCTGTGAAACATTTCATAAATCCCAGAAAAATTCATAATCATATCCGCACTCTGTTTTTTCTCCCTGATCAATATTCTCATCGCCTTCCTGTTTACCATAATTCAAAATAGGCCTTTTATATGTCAACCTTTATCCAATTTCTACCTATTATAATGAGAAAACAGATACATTGCAAATAGATTTCTTTTCTTGTTATCACACAACTATTATTAATTGCAACAAGTTATTATTTTTTTCGACTATTTTTACGTTTTTTGCTTTACTATTTATTACCAAAATGTTACAATTTACATAAAGTATGTTATTACTTTAGTGATTTAGTGAGAGGAAGAAAAAATGAGAAGGAGTAGTGCCCCCTGTTATAAACTCTCACTCAAAGGGGAGAGTTACTGAATCAGGTAACCGCACACATTAATAAGATGAAGAAGATGAAAAAATTTGTTGCAGCCGCTACTGTAACAGCAATGACAATGTCAATGTCATTATCAGCATTTGCAGCTGATTTATCAACAAGTGAAGCTGAAATCGTAAAGAAATTACAGGATGCTAATCTTCCAGAAGCACAGATCACTCAGGTATCAAACTATTTCTTACTTGATGGTGTAGATGTCACAGCTGATCAGGCTGCTACAATCGAATCAAAGATCGCTGATGCTCAGGCTGTTGTCAGAGCTGCAGGTGGTGTTAGCAACTTAACAGTTGATCAGCTTCAGAAAATCGTAACTGATGCTGAAGAAGCTGGTGCTGCAATCAATGTAAACGTTAAATTTGATGTTGCAACTGGTACTGTATCTGCTGTAACTGCTGATGGTAAGAGCGTAGTTTCTTATGAAGCTGATGTTCTGAAAACAGAAGGATTAAAAGATTCCGCTAACTCAGTAGTTGTTTCTACAGCTAATGGTTCAGCTACAACTGAAACAGCAGCTACTGGAACTACAACAGCAGCTTCAACAAGCACAAACGGTGTAATCAAAGCTACTGGTGCTTCAAGCATGGCTGCAACTTATGCAGTAATCGCTGTTTTAGCAATGTCATTAGCAGGATGTGGCGTTGTTGCAACAAAAAAAAGAACAGCTGAAGAAGAATAATATTCTTTGCCGAAACGTATAAGGTTAAAAAAGATAATGGCATATATCTATATGCCATTATTTTTTACCATAATTGGATATGGTGTTGTTTATGTCGCAGCTCTTCCACTAATAAATACGATTTCCTCAGTGACGAACCTGATTACCAGTACAACTGAGCCTGTATTCAATACAGAATTAAAATCCATTTATGATATTCCTGCATCGGAAGATGCGCAGAAGACTTCTGTATCAATTTCAGAAATCACAATGCCTGAAAATGAAACACTCTACGGTCATATCAGCTGTGAGAGAATTTCCCTGGATGCTCCATTGTATTTTGGGGATACCAACAGTGTACTAAAATCAGGAGTAGGACAATATTCCGGAACTTCACTGCCAGGTTTTGGTCGCCCACTGCTTCTCGCAGCACATAATACGACCTATTTCCTGCCTTTAGAAGACATCGAGGCTGGAGATATTGTTACAATTACAACTACATATGGTGTATATAAATACGAAATTACTGATATGCAGGTCGCTGACAAAAATGATGCCTCTGCCTATGATCTGGCACAGGATCAAGAACAACTGATCATGTATACCTGTTATCCATTTAATACACTGGGTGATCTTGAAAACAGATATTTTGTATACGGCGACAAAATTTCCGGTCCGACCGTTGTATACAACTAGATATTATTTTGAATTGTGAAAGGACATTTATATGAAAAAGAAAAAAGAAAATACCGTCGTCCTGACGATTCTATCATTTCTACTATCTGTTTTCCTGACAATGCTCTGTCTTCTGATTGGGCTGAAAGCTGGCCTGTTCAATCAGGCGACCATTTTTGGCGCTATGAAGAATACACAGTATTATACTCATGTAGTAGAAGAAACCGTTGACGAGGCTGAAAATCTAATCATTCCAATGGGGTTGGATAACTCTGTTCTGGATGATGTATTTACAAAGGAGCAGGCAGAAAAAGACTGTAAGACCGTCATCCGTGCAAAACTGGCGTCTGACGATACGCCTCTTGATCTGACTGATCTAAATGATAAACTGACTGCAAATGTTCATCAGTATATTCAAACACAGAGAATTGAACTGAATGAAGAACAGGAAAATAATATTACAGTCTTTACAAATGCTGTATTACAATTTTATTCTCAAAACATCTCCATTCCCTTCATTTCCTACTATGTAAGCATCCGTAGCATGTTCGCAAAGGTAATCCTAATCGGAATTGCAGTTCTTTTGGTTCTTACCTTAATTACAATACTTTTAATTGTAAAAGCTGGACGAAGGAGACGTACTTTTCTGCCTTATATCACTTATGCTACTCTTGCTGGAATGTTAATGACAGTTCTTGTACCAGCTGGCCTTTTATTACAAGGTGCATACCGGCGACTTAATATTTCTCCGGAATATGTGTTCCGTTTTGCTGTTCGTTTTATTACGAGCAGTCTGGTCGCCTTCCTCTATATCGGAATTGTCATGTTGATTATTTCCCTGATTCTGATGATTGTGACAAGTCGACTAAAAGTGGCAAACTCTAAACGTGCTACCGGTTCCAAAAGAAATGGTACCTCTGCTCGCAAAGGAGTTAATAGTCCAAGAAAAGCGCCTCAGAAACACATCCCGAATGATGAGTTTTCTGATGATGATATCCTCGAAATCATTGATATCCCTGATAAATAAGGATACACGCTTTCTTACTAGGTAAATAATAATATATCGGGCAGATAGTGATATATACTAAGTAAATAATAATATACTGGGCAGATACTGATATCCCCAGGCAAATAACGATACACCAGGCAAATAAGGATCTTAAACAGTCCACATTAAAAAAAGCACAGAAAGCTGAACTTAACATACAAGTTTGGCAACTGTGCTTTTTTATTAATTATAATATCATTAATTTTACTTTCGCCTACTGTATCTGTGTTAATACATACAGATAGCTCTTCTCTACTTTTGAGATTTCAAACTTTGCTTCTATTTTGAAATAGCCTTTGCTATACTGTTCCAGCATTTCTTTCTCATAGGTATGCAGAATCATGATGCCATCCGAAGTGAGGTGTTTTCCAGCCTTTGCAAAGAATCTTTTGTACAATTCTCTGATATCATTTTCGCCGCTTTTTCTAGTTACTCTTGGCAAATTGCTAACAATTTCATTAAATAAATACTCATGCTCAAAATCAAAGAAATCTTTATTAATGTAATGAATGATCAGATTGGCGCGTTCTGTATTTCGCTTTGCTTTTTCAATGGCCTCACCATAGGTATCGATTCCATACATTGTATTCGTTTTTCGTGCTCGATATCTCTCAACCAGCATAGTTCCGACTCCACAAAATGGATCTAAGACCTTTGCTTCCTCTTTACGATATTCTTTTACCAGTTCCATAAAAAGTGCTGCGTTGACAGGTGCAATGCTGGCCGCAACTGATTCATAACGATACTCAAATCTGGTATCACGCAGAGTATAGAGCTTTAACATCACATTTAACTGACCCGCCTTATTCTCTACCAGTCTGATCTCTATCTCATAATTAGATGTAGAATTCAGCATTTTTCCATTGGTATCGCGTTCCAGCTGTGCTGCCATCTTTTTGGTAAATGCACTCTTCTTATCCAATGTATCTTTCGACTTATATTCAATTCTAAAGTAATATTTATCCGATCCCTGATGTCTATGTTTTAAAAACTCATAAAGAGAGCTCTTAGCAAGTGCCTGTGCTGCTGCGACCGGATCCTTTTCACAAGTCCGGCAGTCCGGCAATAAAAATAACAGTTCTTTATAAGTTCTGATTTTCAAAATTGATGTCAGATCCTGTACTTCTGCCATAATTCCAGCATTAAATACTTTGATCTTTTCTTCCGGAATTCCTGAATCTTTTAATTTTTCAACTGTAACTTCTTTATAATTGCGGTTCGTCAATAATATAATTCGGGATTTTTCTTTTTCCCCTTTAAATGTATGCACATCGATTCCATCGATTGCAATGACCATTTCGTTCAGTATTTTAATCTGTTCACTGACATGCTTGCGATTTTCTTCCGTTACCTGAGTCGTTCTTAATCTTGTCAGTTCTTCTCTAAGTGGTTCCAATACAGACCGATAATCCAGTCGACTGATCGCTGTCAGATAGGAAGCTTTTACAAATTGTTTCTGCTCGTTCTGGAAAGCCTCAAATAACTCAGGCAGATACTCCTGCTTTCCGATCTCACCCATGATCAGAGCAGCGTTCTTTCTCGCCTTTGCATCTTCCTGTGTAAGCATATCTTTGAAAAATGCCTGATCATCTTCCAATGCATAGAGAAATGCATAGCAATTCTTCTCATTTTTCAGTTCTTCCTTAATTTTTATCAGATTCTGTCTGATTTCAACACCTGCGTTGATTTGTTCTATATAATCTTTTAACATTCACATTTCCTCGTTATAGAATGAAAGAGTGAAGAACCTTACATGAAGGAAAACCCAACCAGTAAAATTCTTCACTCCTTATCATACCTGTATTTAAAGTTGCCAATCTGTCTTTTCTGATGGATGCAAATCACTCAATTTAGCTGTTACATATTTTCAATGCCACAACTATCTGTCTAAAGTTTCTCACATTTCCCATCACTTATTCACAGATTAGTGTACTCCAAGTATTTTTTTCACATTGTCACACATTTCATTGACTTCACACACTGTATCGTGTAATACAGGTGCTGTACGAATTTCTTCAATTGCATTAGGAACCTTAACGCCTGAAAGCTTATTCAGTTCGTCAACCAGTTCAAAATCTCCCATTGAATCATACTTTGTATCAATTGCATTCATGACACTTCTTGTAAACTTATAAGGGCTTGCTGTAGAAGCGATGACTGCTTTTGTAGTGTCTTTTGTATCTGCTTTATATTTTTCATATACTGTAGCAGCTACAGCTGTATGTGTATCAATGATATAATTTGTATCTTCATATAATTTCTTGATTGTAGCAGCTGTTTCTTTTTCTGTTGCATAATTGCCATAGAAATCTTCCAGCTGTTTCTTCATATCATCTGTAATTGCATATTTTCCTTCTGAACGAAGAGCTGCCATTAATCTGGCATTTTCTTTCGCATCAGCACCTACAATACGGTAAATCAGTCTTTCAAGATTGCTTGAAATCAGAATATCCATTGAAGGTGATGTTGTCAGAACGAAATCTCTGTTCTTATCATATGTTCCTGTTGTAAAGAAATCATATAATACTTTATTGTCGTTAGAAGCACAGATGAGCTTATTGACTGGTAATCCCATATTCTTTGCATAGAAAGCGGCAAGAATATTACCAAAGTTACCTGTTGGAACAACAACATTGATTTTTTCTCCAGCTTTAATTTCTTCATTTGCAAGAAGTCTGGAATATGCATATACATAATAGACGATCTGTGGTACAAGACGACCAATATTAATGGAATTAGCTGATGAGAACTGGAATCCTGCCTGATCCAGAACTTTTTCAAGTTCTTTATCGCCAAATATCTTTTTGACACCTGTCTGCGCATCATCAAAATTACCATTGATACCGATTACATAGGTATTATCACCCTTCTGCGTAACCATCTGTTTTTCCTGAATTGGACTAACACCATTCTTTGGATAGAACACAATGATCTTGGTTCCTTTTACATTAGCAAATCCAGCAAGTGCAGCCTTACCAGTATCACCTGATGTAGCTGTGAGAATTACGATGTCATTCTTTACCTGATTCTTCTTTGCAGAAGTTGTCAGCAGATGAGGCAGAATGGAAAGTGCCATATCTTTGAATGCAATCGTTGAACCATGGAATAATTCAAGATAGTACGCACCATCAGCTTTCACAAGTGGTGCCATCTCTTCTGTGTCGAACTTGGAATCATATGCATGTGCAATACAATTCTTTAATTCCTCTTCTGAAAAATCAGTAAGGAATAATTTCATTACTTCGTATGCCACTTCCTGATAAGACATTTTCGCTAAATCCTCTAAGCTCTTATCCATAGCAGGAATGCTTTCAGGGACAAATAATCCGCCATCAGCAGATAAGCCCTTTAAAATTGCCTGTGAGGCTGTAACTCTTACACTGTCATCTCTAGTACTTCTGTAAAATAAATCCATGAATTCTACCACCTAATCCTAATCTTCTTTAATTTTTACAACTACTTTCTTAACATGACAAGGCTGACCGTTCATTGCCTTTGGTTTGTGTCCGTCCTGTGGCTGGAAAATAAGGTATTCGCCAGCACGAACTACGAAATCAATGCCGTGGATCTCATCTGTAAATTTTGTAACATCCTTTTCAGCATTATATTCCATATTTGGTTTGAGGTTTTCTGTTGGCTCAAAGCTCATTAATTCCTCACCCTTTAAAATGCACTGAATATCTGTGTAGTGCTTATGTGCTTCATAATTAGCATCTTCCCATGAAATTGTGTCATATTCCATAACGTTTGCATAAACGTTCTTTCCATCGATTTCATATTTGCCGTTTTCAAGATCTGCAAGATTTTCCTGTGAAAGAAATTCAACAGCCTTGGCATAACGATCGTTTAATCCTTTGTAAAATCCAATGTTCTTTAATGAATCAAAAATCATAACTGTATCTCCTTTAAATATGTTGTATAAATGTTTTTGTATAAAATGTCTTTTATCATTATACAACAACTGCCCGCACAAAGACAATAGCAATTTAGCTTATTAAAGTATTTTTATGGTAGAATTTGTCTGACGGTCGTTTTGTTTTTTTGCTCTCATTCTAGTTCTGATTTCAATTGTGTATCAACATCTCTTTTCGCTTCTTTTTACTCCATTATTTTTTTGTTTCCACGATATACGAAATATGGTATACTTTTTATATATTTATTGAGACAAAATGAATCTTACAAAGGAGAACAAAATGGCTTTACCACGTGGCGTATACCGGGCATTAACCAGCGACAATCAGGAATATTACAGAGTTTCCATCACGTACCGCAACAAGCACGTCAGTCTTGGCAGCTTTACGGATCCAGAGAATGCATCTCTCGCTTATCAGCAGGCTGATAGAATTCTTCACGCTCCGTCATCAGAAAATGCGATTGACACCGTAACTTATCATGTTGCTTACCCGTCTGACTCGCTACTTTCTTTTGAAAAATGGATCATTTTACATAATTTCCGTGATTCCGGCATCTATATAAAGACACCAATCTATTTGGTTAAAACGCACTTTATATACTTTCTGTCTCCAGTAAGGCATCTTTTATTTGATGTTGATGATCTGTTCTATTATTCGAACCACAAAATCATGGCACGAAACGGGTATTTGTTCGTGAATGACCATGGAATGCAGACCAGTATCCTGTTTCGCTTCGGAATTCGCAATCACGCCGTGTGTGGGCGCGATTACATCTTCTGTAACGGAGACTCCAATGATTACCGCTATGCCAATATTGAAATCATCAATCCGTATACCGGTGTACAGCAAATCATTAAAAACGGTCTGACTGCCTACAAAGTCAGGATCCATATTAATGGCGATTTTGTTGTTGGCGTGTATCCAACAGAAAAAGAGGCCGCCATTGCTTATAATAAAGCGGTCGACCTCCTGCATGCCAAAGGACTTGGCAAAAACTATACGACGAATTATCTCGAAGATACCAGTTCTATTGAATATGCTTCTATTTATAATTCCGTTAAAATATCAAACCGGCTCAGAAATCTCTGAACCGGTCTTTTTTCTTTCGATATGTAATTTCTATATTTAGGTTCTAATCAGCTTATCTCTTTTCCCTCGATCTTACCTCTGTTAGCACTGGTCATGATCTCTTTAACACTGATCTTTACCTCTGTTAGCAATGATCATGATATTTTTAACACTGGTCTTTACCTCTGTTAGCAAGGATTAAATTTCAAATTTTGAAATCTCCTGATCGATCTTATTAGAGATTTCGGAAAGATTAACAGATGACTGTTCTACCTGATCCGCAGATCCTTTTACAAGTTCTGCATTTGCTGAAATTTCTTCTGTTGAAGCCGTAATTTCTTCGCCAACTGCTGTTACATTTTCTACTCTTGTGATAATTGAATTCTTATCCTGACCGATATCCACAACTTTATCAGAAATCTCTGTAATATTTTCGATCATCTGATAAATTGTTGCTGTCATAGAGCCATAAGATTCAACTGTATCATTGATACTTGTGATCTGTCCGCCAAGTTCTTTATTAAGATCTGAGCTCTGATCGATCAATGTCATTGTTTCCTGCTCCACATCTGCGATCATCTTATTGATTTCATCAGCGGAATCCTTGCACTGTTCAGCCAGTTTTCGGATTTCTTCTGCAACTACGGCAAATCCTTTTCCGGCATCACCGGCTCTTGCTGCTTCAATAGAAGCATTTAATGCAAGCAGATTTGTCTGTTCTGCGATATTGTTGATCAGCATTGTAATATTGGTAATCCCCTGAATATTTTCATTCAGGCCGCCAATTTTTTCACTGAATTCTTCAAAAGCCTGTGTAACACTTTCCACTGAAGCACTCAGATTCTGTGCATTTTCATTTCCACTCTGTACTTCTGTTCCAACCTGCTGTGTCTTATCCTGTACATCAGCAATTTTATTAACAACATTCTGAATCTTTGTACCAAATGCATTCATGACTTCAAGTATATCTGCGAGATCATTTGTCTGATCCTGTACACCAACTGACATTTCATGGGTTGCATGCGCAATCCCCCTTGTGCTCTGCTGTGTTTCCAATGAAACGGAACCCAGTTCAGATGATCTTTTTTCCAGTTCTCCAATACTTTCCTTCAGAACTGCAATAATGTCTGAAATAGAAGTTCTCATTTGCTCTGTTGCATTTGCCGCAATTCCAATTTCATCATTCAACGCAAGTAATTTTGCATTTACCGGTGTCGTAAAATCTCCACCAGCCAATACATCCAGATGTTTTGCGATTCCTTTAATTGCAGTTGTAATATATTTTGAAAGCAGTGTAATCAGTAAAAAACCAACGACACTCAGTGCTACTGATATTCCAGTATTCGTTATTGTCTGTTTTAAAATAGCTGCCTGAACTTCTTCCTTTGGATCAAGAATGGCGATCTTCCAGTTCGTAAGTGTGATAGTTGCATATCCCATATACTGCTGTGTACCATCTTCTTCGAGTGTCCATTCTTCATATCCACTGTCGTTTCCAAGAAGTTGCTGCTGAATCGTTTCATTTTTCTTTGCATTGGTATCGATATTCTTTTTCATATTATCATCAAGAGTATCTGTCTGAAGCATTGCCTCATTTGTATGTGCCAGTGTCTGTCCTGACTGAGAGAGGATAAAACTTGTATAATCTGATGTGGAAAGAACCTTACTAAATTCAGTAATATCCTGTGTTCCGATCAGTACTGCCATTACTTTTCCATTGGCATCTTTCACTGGTACAGCGATATTAATAATCGTTCCTGAGCTTCGCTGCATTGGTTCTGAAAAAGAAGCATTTCCTTTTAACGCGGCCTGATAAGCTGCATCTGATTTACCATCTTCTACCCCTGTAGACACATAAATGTTATTTGCAGTATCTGCGTAAATAATATTTTTAAAATTTAAATTTTTTCCTTCCTGTGAAAGAAATGCAGACATTTCTGCTGAACCTGGTTCTAACTGATTCAATTCTGTTCTTCTTGTCACAGTTTCAAGCAGCTCGACCCTGCTTTCAAGTTCTGCATTGATCTGGGATGCAATTCTGGAAGCTCCATCACGTAACTTGGATTCCTCATTACTTTCCAGTGTTGTCAGCATATTGTAATTGTTTATCCCTATTACAATTGCATTGATTACTAGCAGTAGAACACTGAACGTCAGTATCAACTTCCCTGCTATTCCTAATTTTCTTTTCCTCATTTGTACCTCCTTCATAATCTCCTATAAAAAATCATCTTCTGTAAAAACGAAATATGACTAAGTATTTACCATACCATATTTCAGGTACTATCGCACTACTTTTTTTCATTTTTTACCAAATTTCATTGATACGTAAACGCTTTAAAGTAGCATAGTTCAAACATTTTATTTTTTTCGGAACACAGATGTTTTCTATGTAACTTGCACTTTTTTATTTACATGTACGATATTCCTTCTTTCTTATTTTCATAAAATTTCTATCTATATAGAAATTTCTCTATCTGTTCCAACACACAAAAAAACGCATCTCCAGTTCTTCCTGAAAATGCGTTTTGTATTATTTTCTATTCACCTATATCCGGTTGTTGTCATTTCACATTCTGTATGCTTTTCTGCTTGTTTTTTTCACTGCTTTTCTGCTTTTTTCAGCCTATTTTTCGCTTGCCTTTTTACTTCTTTTCCGCTTCTTTTTTGCTTTCAGCAGGCTTTTATACTACTTCTGGTTTATATAGTTAATCAGGCCTTCTGCCTTGATGATTTTCTGCATAAATGCAGGAAATGCCTGCCCTTGAAATGATTTGCCAGTTGTCCGATCTGTAATTTTACCACTGTCAAAATCCACTTCTACTTCATCTCCATCTGCAATTGCTTTTGCTGCCTCTGGGCACTCGATAATCGGAAGTCCGATATTGATGGAATTACGATAGAAGATTCTTGCAAATGTTTCTGCTATGACACAGCTGACACCTGCTGCCTTGATTGCGATTGGTGCATGTTCCCTCGATGAACCGCAGCCAAAATTCTTATCTGCAACAATGATATCTCCCTTTTTCACTCTTTTTACAAATGTCTTATCGATATCTTCCATGCAATGTGTTGCAAGTTCTGCAGGATCTGAGGAATTCAGATATCTTGCGGGTATAATTACGTCTGTATCAACATTATCACCATATTTAAATACTTTTCCGTCTGCTTTCATAGTTCTATTTCCTTTCTGCTCATCATTTACATTTCAACCATTTCTCTTTGCTCTGTCGCATTACATCACTTCTTCTGGTGAACTGATCTTGCCTGTAACTGCACTTGCTGCCGCAACAGCTGGACTTGCAAGATATACCTCTGAATCCACATGTCCCATTCTGCCGACAAAATTTCGGTTCGTTGTAGAAACACATCTTTCCCCTGCTGCAAGAATTCCCATATATCCTCCAAGGCAAGGTCCACAGGTCGGTGTGCTGACTACTGCCCCTGCATTGACAAATGCCTGAACCAGCCCTTCCTCGATCGCCTGCAGATAAATCTTCTGTGTCGCAGGAATAATAATGACTCTGAGTCCTTTGGCTACTTTTCTTCCAGCCAGTACCTTCGCAGCCGTTCTCAGATCCTCAATACGACCATTTGTACAGGATCCGATAACTACCTGATCGATTTTTACATCTCCAACCTCATCAATTGTCTTCGTATTCTCAGGAAGATGAGGAAATGCAACTGTTGGTCTCAACTGTGCAAGATCGATAGTATAGACCGCATCATACTCAGCATCCTCATCTGCTTCATAGATCTGATAAGGTCTCTTTGAATGTTCCTGCATATAACTCTTTGTTGCCTGATCAACAGGAAAAATTCCGTTTTTGCCGCCTGCTTCAATTGCCATATTTGCAATTGTAAATCTGTCATCCATGGATAAGTTCGCTATGCCATCCCCCACAAACTCCATAGATTTATAAAGTGCTCCATCTACGCCGATCATACCGATAATATGAAGGATGATATCTTTACCACTGACCCATTTTGCAGGTTTTCCTGTCAATACGAACTTTATAGCTGATGGTACTTTAAACCATGCTTTTCCTGTTGCCATACCAGCTGCCATATCTGTAGAACCAACTCCTGTAGAAAATGCTCCAAGTGCACCATATGTACAGGTGTGGGAGTCTGCACCAATGATGACATCTCCAGCAACTGTCAGACCCTGTTCTGGAAGAAGTGCATGTTCAATCCCCATCTGACCAACTTCAAAATAGTTCGTAATATCATGCTTCATGGCAAACTCACGGACACATTTGCAATGCTCTGCAGATTTAATATCTTTATTTGGTACAAAATGATCCGGTACCAGTGCGATTTTATCCTTATCAAAAACCGTCTGTTTTTTCATTTTATCCATTTCATGGATTGCTACAGGTGATGTAATATCATTTCCAAGTACAAGATCAAGTTCTGCCTCAATCAGCTGTCCTGCCTTCACTTCTTTTAAACCTGCATGTGCTGCAAGAATTTTCTGTGTCATTGTCATTCCCATATCCATATCCTCCTGTTCTGTCTAAAGCACTGGTCATCTGTGTTCCAGCACATTTCCTGTCTATCTTGATTTTTATTATAGCTTCATCATACTCCTTCCCATGGTATAAAACAAATACATAATATTCATACTAGCTATAACATATAGTTATGTATCGTATTGTAGCCATTCCAGCCATTTCCTGTGAATAATTTCCTATAAGAATGGTATAATATAACAATTCACTTATACGTTTCATTACAGATTCTTATTTGAACAATACGTCTCCCAGATGTTATACTAAGATAAGTAAATGTTTGCATTTTCTTCCAGTCAACTGAACGAATTACAAACAAAAAATCTTATCTTGTACAAAAGAAAGGAACGTATTATGGCAAAATTAACAGCGGCTCAGATAGCCGAAGTCAAAGGAAAAGGATTTTTAATTAACAGAGGAACACAGAATTTTTCAGGTCGTATCGTTGCACGAGGAACTGTTTACTCCGCACAGGACATGAAAATCATTACAGAAATCGCTGAGAAATTTGGCAATGGTAAAATGATCTTTACAACTAGACTCTGCGTAGAAGTGCAGGGCATTCCCTATGAACATATTCAGGATGCAATTGATCTTGCAGCTGCGAACGATCTACATTTTGGAGGTACCGGTGCAAAAATCAGACCAATCACTGCCTGTAAGGGAACAACCTGTGTGTATGGAAATTACGATACTCAGAAACTTGCTGCAGATCTGTATGAAGAATATTACCTCGGCTGGACTGATGTTGTCCTTCCTCATAAATTTAAGATCTGTGTTGGCGGATGTCCAAACAGCTGTCTGAAACCAAGCCTCAATGATTTTGGTATTGAAGGACACCGTGTTCCAGTTTACGATTCTGAACAGTGCCGTGGATGTAAAGTCTGTCAGGTAGAAAAGAAATGCCCTTCCAAAGCTGCAAAATTAATCGATGGAAAAATGCACATCGATGAAGAGATCTGCAGATCCTGTGGTGTCTGTACCGGTGTCTGTCCATTTAAGGCTGTTGCCCATGAATCCGAAGTATTATACCAGATCTATGTTGGTGGAACATGGGGTAAGACATCCCGCATGGGTACTCCTCTGAACCGATTGGTCAAAGAGGATGAGATCAGACCTATTCTTGAAAAAACAATGCTTTGGTTCAAGGAAAATGCATACAAAAAAGAACGTCTTGGATCCGCTATGGACCGTGTAGGTGTGGATAAATTTGAAGAAGCCATATTCAGCGATGATCTGCTTAAACGAAAAGATGAGATTATTGCAAAAGAAGTTATGGTAAGAGAATAAGAATAGGAAAATTAAAATGAAAACAAAAAGTAATTGGAAAAAAAGAAGCACTATTTTTGTCGTACTGTGCTTTTGTCTGTCCATTGCTCTGATAACAGGTGGCTGTGCTGGTAATACCAGTCAGTCATCCGGAGCTGCTCAGACAGAGAACACACAGGATACCTCTATAACAGACTCCCTTGGAAATACTGTCACACTTCCAGAAAATGCGCGTGTTGTCTCTCTTTATGGATCTTTTGCTGAGTGTTGGATGCTTTCCGGCGGATCGCTGGTCGGCGTCACACAGGATGTCCTTGATGACCGCAGCTTTTCTCTTTCGGATGATGTCGAAGCTGTTGGAACTGTAGAAGCTCCCAGCCTGGAAAAGATCGTTGCTCTGAATCCTGATTATGTGATTCTGACCGCTTCACTTTCCAGTCATCTGGATCTTGCCTCATCACTGGACAACATGGGGATTTCATATGGATATTTTACCATCGACACGTTTGATGATTACGATCAAGTCATGACGCAGTTCTGCAGAGTGAACGATCGTGCTGACCTGTACCAGCAAAATGTTGCAGATATCCGATCCCATATTGAAGCGATCAAATCCCAGATTCCAGCGGATTCCACTCCCTCTGTTCTGCTGCTCCGTGCGTATTCTTCCGGGGTAAAGGCAAAAGGAACAGACACGATTGCCGGTGCGATCTTAAGTGAATTCCACTGTAATAATGTAGTGGACAATCACCCATCTCTGCTTGAAGACCTGAGTGTAGAAGAAGTGATTACTGAAGATCCAGATTACATTTTCGTTCTTACCATGGGCGATGAAAGCAAAGCACTTGCCTTTATGGAAAATAATATGTTGTCTAATCCTGCCTGGAGTCAGCTAAAAGCTGTTCGCAATGAACATTATGTCGTACTTCCAAAGAATCTTTTCCACTACAAACCGAACAATAAATGGGATCAGAGTTATGAATATATCGCTCACATTCTCTATCCTGACATTTTCGAGTAACAATCAGAAACTGCCTTACAGCGACTAATACTGTAGGAATACAATCGGTAAAATTATGAAACAGGTGAAAAGCTAATGAAAAAAAAATCTGTCAGAATGCAAACAAATCAAATCGATGAGTGGAAGAAAAAACAGCAGAGAAGAAATCTAATTCTTCTCTGCCTGTTTTCAATTCTACTACTTTTCTCTTTTCTATGTAATATTTTATTTGGTGCCACCAATGTATCGCTTTCCGGCTTTCTTGACGCACTACGATCCGGAAATCATTCATCCTATGCATACCGCATCATATTTTATGTCCGCCTTCCAAGAGCACTAGCCGCATTACTGTCCGGCATGGCCCTTGCTGTCAGTGGTGTCATCATACAGGCTGTCCTAGGAAATCCTCTTGCTGCACCCAATATCATAGGAGTCAATGCTGGTAGTGGATTTGCTGCGCTTCTGATCATTGGAATATTTCCACAGGCACTCTCTATAATGCCATTTGCTGCTATTGCTGGCGCACTCATGACCAGCCTGCTCATCTATCTGATTGCAGCAAGGACCGGTGCAGGCAAGGTCACCATTACACTGGCAGGTATCGCAATCAGTAGTATTCTGACTGCTGGAATGAACACCATCAAGACAATTTATCCCGATAGTCTGTACAATTCGTCCAGCTTTCTGATTGGCGGCTTTTCCGGCATCGGTTTTAAGAACATTTCCTTCACCTGGATTCTGATTGCTATTGGAATTTGCCTTGCGCTCATGCTTGCACAAAAGATCGATATTCTGTCACTTGGTGACGTCAGTGCAAAAAGTCTGGGCATCAATATCGGATTTCTTCGGTTTGTTCTGATCATGATTGCAAGTATCCTAGCCGGAAGTGCAGTCAGCTTCTCCGGTCTGCTCGGTTTTGTAGGTCTCATTGTTCCGCATATTGCACGCAGGCTGGTCGGCAACCGGCATATCATGCTGATCCCCGTCAGTATCCTTTGTGGTGCATCCTTTGTTTTGCTGTGCGATCTCATCAGCAGACTGCTCTTTGCACCATATGAACTGCCTGTCGGCATTATCATGTCACTGATCGGCGGTCCGTTCTTTTTATTCTTATTACTGCAAAAGAAAGGAGGCCTTCAGATATGATTCAGATTGACCATCTATCCTATGCCTATGGTGTTCACCAGGTGTTACACGATATCAACCTTACTATTCATGATAATGAGGTATTTACGATCATCGGACCAAATGGTTGCGGAAAAAGTACACTTTTAAAACTTATGTCAGGTATATATGGCATGGATCACAGCAACATTTTAATTCAGAATAAGGCTTTAAGTAATTATAAGCGAAATGAACTTGCAAAAACAATTTCCTTTCTGCCTCAGGACCGTCCTATCCCCCCTATTTCTGTCATGCAGCTTGTTGAACATGGCCGATACCCACATCTTGGACTGGCTGGAAGACTGAGCGACAATGATCAGACCATGATTCAGGATGCTCTTGCACATGCTGGCATTTCCACAGAAATGGCACAAACCGTTCTGACCGATATTTCCGGAGGGGAACGTCAGCGCGCCTACATCGCGATGCTCATGGCTCAGGACACCGGTATCATGTATCTGGATGAGCCGACGACCTATCTGGATATCAATTATCAGTTTGAAATTCTGGATATGATCCAGCACTTAAAAAGCAGACAAAAAACTGTTATAATGGTTCTACATGACATTGGACTTGCATTTCAGTACAGTGATCGGATCGCACTGATGCACGAAGGCCGTATTCTTTTTACCGGCACACCTGAAAATGTGCTTCACACTGGTCTTCTTGAAGAAGTCTTTCGTATTCGCTGTACCACTGTAACTGTTGATAACACAAGGCATTATCTATTCACACCACTGAAAGGATGAGAAGAAATGGATAGCAATACTCTTTCACTTTATCATATATTTGTAGCTGTAGCAGAAGCTGAAAGCATATCAGGTGCTGCAAGAACACTGTTTATCAGTCAGCCCGCAGTCAGCAAAGCCATTCATAAGCTTGAAGACGCAATCGGGACCCAGCTGCTCAACCGCGGTGCACGCGGGATCACCCTGACAAATGAAGGTGGCATCCTGTATGAATATCTGCACAACGCTTTTGATACGATTCACGCAGGTGAAGAAACCCTACAACATATGCACGATCTTGGTATGGGACATATTCGCATCGGTGTCAGTTCCACTCTGTGCAAACATATCCTGCTCCCATATCTGAAAAGCTTTGTACAGACGCATCCACATATCCAGGTCACGATCGTCTGCCAGTCAACAATTCATACCGTGTCACTTCTCGAAAACAAAGAGATCGATATCGGTCTGATTGCACAGCCTGACAACAATAAGAAACTGCATTGTATTCCAATCGGACAATTAGACGACCTGTTCGCAGCGACACCTCAGTATATTCAGAGTCTGATGGAGCGGGAAAATATAACCGAATCCGAACTTCTTTCTCATGCCAATCTGATTCTTCTGGACAAGAAAAATCTGACCCGTAAATATACAGAAGAATATCTGATGCATTGGAATATTGATACAACAAACTGTATGGAAGTCAATAGTATGGAATTATTGATTGACTTTGCCAAGACCGGACTCGGTGCCGGATGTATTATTCGACAATTTATCCAGGAAGAACTCGAATCTGGACAACTTCAGGTACTTGAACTGCCAGAGACGATCAAGCCACGTGAAGTATGCTTTGCCTATAGTGCACAGACCACATTATCTTTTGCTACGAAAGCATTTCTGGCCCATATTGAAGCCGAACGTGCATAATAATTACATAACAAGGATCTAAAAAAGACGGGATCTGCCCGATGTCATGTGGCTAATCATGACATCGGACAAATACCCGTCTTATTGTTTGTAACTATTCTTCTTAAAGTTCTAAAATACTTCTTTTCAGGTTCGTTCTCCATCACATATGTAGACAGCATCTGTCATGTCAAACAACTCCCAAATACTCTGTCTTAAATCAGATACTCGTCAGAAAGCTACTAAGTGAAGAACTGCTAAGTGACAGACTTCCTGCTTTTGTATAAGAATCAGAAGAACTGTAAGTGCTCTGTGCCTTGGCAGATATTGCATTTGCCTCAATGTAAATACTTTTTACTGACAGTGTATCTGTAATTCCATCACTTCCAGAAAACAGCGCCTTTAAATCGTCCAGCGATGCACTTGCAAGCTTATCACTATCTACCTTTACAGTTCCATCGTCCTGCGCCGTAATTCCAATTTTCTCAAGTGCTTCACTGTTCTTAGATAGTACATTTTTTAATTCCTTTGTATAAGCGGTATTGACTGTTCCGCCCATTGTCTTCATGTTTGTTACCATGGAGTTGTACTGATCAAAGAAACTAGTAATTGCAGACACTACATCTTTCGTATCTCCAGATGATGCTGCTTTTGTAAACAGTGAGTCATCCTCTGTATCGGTCAGTAGAACCGACTGTTCTCTGAGGCTTTCTGCTGATGAAGCAATATTGGTATACAGTTCATCATTTGCAGAGGAATTCTCAGTAGAAGAAACATTTCCATAACTGATACCATTCTCTGCGAGTGTTTTTCTGGCTGCAGCAGATAATCCAGAGCCCTGCAGGGCACTAAAATCTACTGTAGATGTCGAATCGCTGTTCAGATAGTCCAACAGTGATACGCCATAATTTCCAACTATTCTCATCGTTTATGGTACTCCTTTCCATTTTCTTCCGTGAATCTATATTATTTTCATCCTTGACTATTTAACAATGTATATATCGGTCAACTATCCACGAAATTAAAGCAGTTATCTCAATTCTTTCCGATGTTTTTTCTCCAGTTCCATTATCAGAACAATAGATGCTGCACAAAATACTATATAAAGATATAAATTCGTTCTGTCACCTGTCTGTGCAGATTTCTGTTCCTGTGCATTCATTGAACTTTCTTTTTCTTCCTGCAACTGCTGATCTGTCTGTCCTTCCTGCTGCTCTGCTGTTTCTGTAGAATCCTGTGCTGCTGTTCTTGCCTGTGTTGCTGAAGTTTCTGCCCCCGCAGACGACTGCGTTGAATCTTCCGTCTTTCCTGGCACTGTTGGCTGACTTGGAATTGTCGGCTGACTTGGGTCTGTCGGCTGGCTTGGGTCTGTTGGCTGACTTGGGTCTGTCGGCTGACTTGGGTCTGTTGGCTGACTTGGGTCTGTCGGCTTACTTGGGTCTGTCGGCTGACTTGGGTCTGTTGGCTGTTCTTTCTGTCCTGTAACTTCCACCCCGTTGACTACCAAACTAATATCTGAAAATGTAATATCCGCATTTCTTGCGACAAACATTCCGACATAAATATAATCGCTGTCCACCTTGGTCAGCTTAAAGTCAAATCCACCAGATACCGCTTCTTCATTGTTGAACCTGCAGGTAAATCCATCTGATGTACTGCTGATTTCAAGTGGAACCACTGACTGTTCCGTCAATGGATTGCTACAGGTGCCTCCCTGTGTCAGTGTTCCGTTTTTACGTGCAAAACAATTCCATACATTTCCTGTCTTTGTCAGTTTGAGCGGTCCTGCTGCCACATAATCTCCAAGCAGATCCGTACTGTTCTGATCAATATACATATCATCTCTGGCCATCAGACCAAATGATACCTGATCATTTGCTTCCAGATGGGCGATCTTTGCATTTGCTTTCAATGTAAATGTTGCACTAGCCGGTATTTTATAATAATACATGGCAATTCCATCTGCTGTAGAAGCGATTTTTCCTTTATTGTTGCTTACAGAAATATGAACATTACCTTTGGCATCACTTTCCAATGTATCGTTATCCGTTGTCGGATCTCCGCCAACATTTCCAAAGACTGTACCTTTCCAGATTCCTGAATCCTTCCATAATTCACTCTGTTTGAGGTTATTTGAATAACTGCTCTCCTTATAATCAGGATTAGGAACCAAAGTATCCGCTTTTTCTGGCGCACTTGCGTTTACAATATACTCAGAAATTCCTGCAACATTCATTGCTTTTAAAGTACTGGTGATCAGGAACGCATTGTATCTGCCGCCCCAAATGTTTGTATGTGTATTATCAACACTAGATGATTTAGATGATGTCCATGCATGCAGATTAATTGTTTCATCCGGTCCCATCTGATCGTATAAATTCTTTGTCAATGTAGTCATATCCACAACCGGAATATTCAGCTGACTGCCAAGATCTCTGATTGCCTGAGCATAGTCTCCTCCTGCAAATGTACCATTGTCGGATGTTATATGCAGATTGGAATTACTCCACTCTCCAGTTGCCGTTCTCCTTACAATTGGTGTACATAAAACGACCTTTACTCCCTTTTTCTGCGCTGGCTCTATATAATTTACATAGAGTGAGTTGGCAAATGATCCGCTGTCTGTATAACTTCCATTCGGATTTGTATACCGCTCAGCTTCCGCCTTTTCATCATTATGACCAAACCCGACAAGAAGTACATCCTGATCCTGCATACCATCCATCAGCGTCTGATACTGTGGGTCAGCTGTATAGCTCTTTGAACTTCTTCCAGATAAAGCCAGATTGTGAACCTCACATCCGTCTTTCAGATAATTTGAGATCTGTGTTCCCCATCCGTACCGTGGATAATAATACTGATCGTTAAATTCACTCACAGTAGAATCACCTACGATCCAGAACGCCGGTTCGCTCTTTTTATAGGTACCAATCGTGTCAATCAGCTGTTGTCCATACTGGGTCCAGTAATCTGAGATAGTCTGGAATTTTCCGTCCCCATCTGCACTATATGCTGTTAATTTGTTCTTCCCATTTACTGTAAATACCTGCTGTCCATCCGGATTCTCTCCTGCTACCTGGGATGGCATCTTAACATATCCAGAAATCGTAAGATCCTGTTTTTGTAAGTATTCAGATAGTAGACCTGCCGTCAGGAATCCACCCAGTTTATTACTGTGGGTCTTATCTCCAATTCCCATCGTATCATTTCCAAGCTTTGATGTCCCATTTGCAGCTTCTGCGTCGTTTTCATATGCAGTTTCATACATATCTTTTGTCATAGAAAATGCATCTACAAGCATTACATTTTCTTCCTCTGCCAGCTGTCTTACCGCTGTCACATATGCATCATTTTCAGTTATCTGTGTTCCAGTGGTCGTATCAGTTGAATCATGATGAGAACGAATCTTTCCATTTGCATCATAGTACAATCTTGATACAGGTGTTACTAGGATAGGTGTTGCACCTTTTTCTCTTGCTGCATTGATGTACTGAAGAAGATACCATTTATAGGTACCACCACAGTCATAAGAATAATAGGAATCCCCATATTTATCCTGATAGGATGCTGGTGTTGTGACCTTTGTCCCTGCCGTTACCGGATAAATTCCGTTTTCATCCGGTTCCCCCAGCGGTACATATCGATCGACGAGATATCCCGCCTGATTTGCACAGTCATTATGACCGAACTGAATCATCAGATAATCTCCTTCGCCAATGTTCTCCGAAATCTTATCCAGGGATCCTTCATTTAAAAAGTTTCTGGAACTTCTTCCGCCATTTGCAAAATTCTGGACCGTGACAGCATCTGAATCAAAATACTGCTGCAGGAACTCGCCCCATGATCCAAGGGCCTGTGCTTTTCCTGACATATACATTCCCTGTGCAGAGTAATCTTTTACTGTAGAATCTCCTGCAAGGAAAATGTTTATTCCATCTCCAATGTTAATATCTGACCCTGTTCCCGGGTCCTCGTATCCATCTCTTACTTTTTCTTCTACCATGTAGCTTCCAGCCTCTCCTGTTTTACCTGAAAGCAGTTCCGGAACTACAACGACTTTGATATGACATCCCGTATCTTCACTACTGATCTGATATGTGGTATCAGAATTTGCAGTTGCACTTTTCACAAGTGTTTCCGTCTGATCATCATTCACTCTGTACCACCTGATTACAGACGCATCGCTCTTGTCATTGTCCTCACCAAGGGAATAATGTACCTTTAATGTATGCCCTGGGAACGGTGTATTGATATCACCGTTATCTGTTACACTCGGTGCTGTTACGAAACCATTCAGTTCTGTCTCCTCTTCATAGCAAGCAGGTGTCCATACACCAAAATAATTCCTTACATTAATATTTTGCGCCTGCTCATCGGTCATCACACCTGTCACTCTGCCAGAAATGTCTTCTTGTGATCCATCTGTAACAGTGGTATGATACTCACCAAAATTAGCATTTTCCGGATTTTTTCCACTCATGGAATCCCATCCGGCATCTGCTATAAGATCAGCTGCTGCCAGCTTTGTATTCATAAAGATTACTTTTGCACCAGCTCCCCATGGACGACCGAAACTACCACCGCCCACATTAAGATCCTGATTTCCAGTAACTGTACAGTTTCTGAATAGATATCCATATTGTGCAGTATCCTTTGCCGCAGTCAGAACTCCTGCATATGCTTTATCGCTGTATCCTTTCCAGCTAAGATTACATCCATCAAAAACTACATTACCGTCTCCAAAAATAAAGTCTGTATTTCCTTCAATCTTACAATTCTTGTAATAACTGCTGTTATTGCCTGCACCTGTGTATAAGGTATCTTGACCTCCTAGGAACGTGCAGTTCTGAAACGATACCTGATCAGCTTCAACTGCCATGGCTGCTGAACGTTCTGTTGCTGTCCTGCTGGTCACATCAGCGCCATATTTTCTTTCAAAACTAATGGTTCCATTTTCACTTGGAGTTACTCCATCTTCCAGTTCTTCATCTGTCAGATATCTGTTAAATGAAGCTTCAAATGTAATTCCACTAGCTCTAAATCCCATTGCACCATTTTGTAGATATGTAGAGCAGCCCCATTTTGCAGCCGTCTGTTTGTCGTATTTATCATAGGCATTTTCCGTATTATAATATCCGGTCTGATCTGCGCTATAATATTCATATCCAATACCATAATACCAGGTCAGAAGCACCTCGCCCTGTTCATCATTGACAAAAGACAGATACGGTGTGTTAATGATGATCTGTTCCCGATATGTACCTGGCTTAATATGTACAGTCACCCTCTCATCTTCGCTCTGCGGATTCATTGCCTGACATGCAGCAACTGCTTCTCCAACAGTCTCATAATTGTTCTCCTTTTCCGGATAACCTACATAAATATCAGCTACTCTCGGAATTGTTTTTATCGTTGTATCTTCTGATACGAACAGAAGATCTTTCGTAACACTTCCACCATTTACAACTACATGGGTCTTGGTGTTGTAGCCATTAACAACTGCCACTGCCACATAGGAACCATCTCGTAACTGTGCATGATATCCATTTCCGGAAATTTGTGCCTCATATTCATATTGATCCGGCGTATTTACAAATTTCAATGAAGTAACCGCTGTCTGATCATCCAATCCTGTGAAAGCACCACTTACCTCATATACAGGTTTTCTCCCCACCTGAATATCTTCCACATGGTTCTGATTATCATTTATAGTTCCACCTGTAACAACTCTATAATCATTAATACCTGCTAATTCCACTGTATAAGTAACATCTGGTTCCAGAACCGCGTCAAATGACAGATCATCGTTGATATCCATTGTCACATCATCTGCGAGCGAATCTTCTGGTGCTTTCATTGTAATAGAAAGTCCGCTTCTATCATAACCAGCATCGATTCCGGTTATTTTTCCGGTAAAATGATATACTGATTTCGGTTCCACATCCAGTTGAACATCCTGCTTTCCACCCACAAAATCAGTTTCTCCCACTGTTACCTGCTTGGTTGCATTCGTAAATCCAAATCCTGTCGCCATACTCAGTGATGCCGTATAGGTAAATCCTGCTGCAAGAACAACCGTGTACTGCTCTCCATCCAGAACCGCCTCTGTTGTCACCCCTGTTGTGTTGTTCGTGAACAATACATGATAATCCGAAATATCACATTTGTTTTTGGAAACTGTTCCTTTTACCTGCACACCCGGAACCCGTTCGACCCTGTTAAAACAAGGTTTTGCTGAACCATCCGTAGTTGTATAGATTTTATAAGTACCACTATACTTTGCCACAAAAGTGATTTTTGATGGCTGATTTGAAAAGACCTGCTGATCTTCCTGGGTGCCATCATCCCCTATATACAAAAAGCATACATTATCGGAAGCACTGTTGCTTGCTGCCATATACACATTGATTTTATCTCCTGCCTCAACATGTTCAATGCTTAAGTAGCGCCTTGTCGGACCTCCTGTACCATTACAGTAGTACATACCGGCGGCTACATATCCGTCCTCATATGCTGTACTTGCAAGACCACTTGTTCCATAATTTTTTGTTGATGCTGAATACAATCTGTCATTTGCATTATGCGTAATTGTCAGATCTCCAAATGTCGTTGTACCAGCCGTAAATGTCCCCTTATCTGACACATTTTCACATGTGTTCCAGTCTTCCTGCGTAATGTGATTTGCATAGAGCTGAGAATCAGTTTCCTCTACTGCGCCAAAATCCCACACATCAATTTTTCCGCCTTCGGCAGCTAACACTCCCTGGCTTTTTGTAAAGGAAATATCTCCAATACAAAAAACTACTGCCAGAATCACAGAAAGTATGCCACTCACCATACTTCGGGCACACTTTCTCCATCTTCTCCTTTTTCCCATTTTTCCAACCTCCGTCATTTTTAACCGCCAGAGCCACTACTTATTCGGATTCCATAGCCGCTCTCACGGTCAGTCCAATTATAAAGGCTGACCCAATGTCAGAGTCAATATTTATTTAGCTGTTGCTTTCTGGTTGCAAGTTATTTGGCTGTTGTTTTCAGGTTCCATTTATTTACATATTGTTTTCAGTTTCAAGTTGTATAGATATTGTTTTCAGCTTCTTGTTCCCAGTTATTTTTCTATTGCCTTTTGGTCTCCAGCATCTGTAAATGGCGTACACAGTAAAACATACTGCCAGTGTGTTCCATTTTCCATAAATGAAGCGATCACGATTCCCATAACATCGCCATTCAAACGTAACCCATGCTCCTTCATATAGGACATCTGCCTCCCCAGAAAAATCTCTTTCACTTTTTCATATTCTGTGGACTTTAATAAGTTCAGACTGGTATCCACTTTTATGACCATAAATAAAGCATTTGTCTTATCATACCTGCTGGTATATTGATTTTCCTGAATCCCATACTTCTCAAGATCCGTTACCTTAACTGTCCATCCAAGATTCAGGCGAAATTCCTCCCGTTTGATATCTGCCTGTCTCAAAAGATAGATCATTTGTACCTCCGGAGAATGATATAAAAACTCCTGCACTTTTCTTAATCTTCCCTCTTCGTTCAGGATCCTGTCACCTTCCTGGTACAGAACATATGACAGCGGGATCGTCTCTCTAAAATATCCCGGTGTTTTCAACTGACTGACTTGATTCATAAGAACAATATCATCTTTTAATCCGTGTCGCAGATTACTTAGATAAGCGATCTGTGTATCCAACTGTTCCAGTCTATTTTCAAAGATATGTACAAGTTCCGGCAATGATATCTTCTTCATATCTGCCAATTGTGTATGTGTAAATCCGTATTTTCTAAGGAGCCGAACAGACATGGCCTTTGCCACTTCACTTTCGTCATAATAACGGTATCCACTGTCCTTACTTCTCACAGAGGTAATGTAGCCCATATCCTCATAACGCCTTACCGTATTTGTAGATACATTCAATAATTTTGAAAGTTCACTTATTTTATAATGCATTGCAAGCCTCCAGACGATGCTTTATTTCAAATTATTTGATACGTATCTTTTGTAAAAAAACAAGCTTTCGTTTGCAGCTTTTGTACTTATTATACAAACATATTCGTTCAAACGCAATGATTATTATGCACTATTTATATAGTCCTGCATCTAGTATACACTTTGAAAGAATGATTCATTTAGACAATAAAAAAACTCCCTGCAGAGGTCGTTTCATCTTGTTACCTCTTCAGGAAGTCTTCTATGTAATTCTAACTTATTTTATAAATGAATTAGTTGTTGATCAGCTTTGTTTCTTCTGTGTTCCAGCTGTAAAGCTTTCTTAATTCAGCACCAACTTTTTCTGATGGATGTTCAGCTGCTTTTCTTCTCATTGCATTGAAGTGAACCTGACCTGCTGCCTGCATATCAAGTAAGAAGTCTTTTGCAAATGTACCATCCTGAATATCTGAAAGGATCTTTCTCATTGTATTCTTTGTTTCTTCTGTGATGAGCTTTGGTCCTGTGATGTAATCACCATATTCAGCTGTATTTGAAATTGAATATCTCATGCCTGCGAAACCACTCTGGTTGATCAGATCAACGATCAGTTTCATTTCATGGATACATTCGAAGTAAGCATTTTCTGGAGCATATCCAGCTTCAACAAGTACTTCATAACCTGTCTGCATAAGTGCACAAACACCACCGCAAAGTACTGCCTGCTCACCAAAGAGGTCTGTTTCTGTTTCAACTCTGAATGTAGTTTCAAGAACACCAGCTCTTGCACCACCGATTGCTAATGAATAAGCTAAAGCTAAATCTTTTGCTTTTCCTGTAGCATCCTGTTCAACGGCGATCAGACAAGGAACACCTTTTCCTTCCTGATATTCGCTTCTTACTGTATGACCTGGTCCCTTAGGTGCGATCATTGTAACATCAACATCCTTAGGTGGCTGGATCTGCTTGAAGTTGATAGCGAAGCCATGAGCGAACATTAACATATTACCTGGTTCAAGATTTGGCTCAACAGACTCTTTGTACATCTTTGCCTGTCTCTCATCGTTAATAAGAATCATGATAATATCTGCTCTCTTAGCAGCTTCTGCTGCTGTATATACTTTAAATCCCTGAGCTTCTGCTTTAGCCCATGATTTACTGCCTTCATACAAACCAATAATGACATTGCAACCTGACTCTCTTGCATTTAAAGCATGTGCATGTCCCTGACTACCGTAACCAATTACAGCAATTGTTTTTCCGTCAAGTAATGATAAGTTACAATCCTGCTGATAATAAATCTTTGCCATGATAATGGTACCTCCATATTAATATTTTTATTTATTTTAAACTTGCAGCTCCTCGTGCCAACCCGGTAATGCCCGTGCGCGCCAGTTCTGTAATTTTAAAACCATCAAGTAATTCTGTAAAAGCATTGAGCTTTGCCTGATTTCCTGTCAGTTCGATCATCATCGATCTGCTACAGACATCAACGACCTTTGCTCTGAATATATCTGCAATTGCAATTACAGATTGTCTCTGTTCTGCTGTTGCTGCTACCTTTACAAGAATCAATTCCCTGCAGACCGAAGCATCTGCCGGTAATTCTCTGACCTCTCTGACATCGGCCAGTTTCAATAATTGTTTGCGGATCTGTTCCAGCACATCATCTTCACCACTCACAGCGACTGTCATCCTGGAAACCCTTGCATCCTGTGTAACCCCTACTGTAAGGCTGTCAATATTATATCCTCTTCTGCTGAACAATCCAGCTACTCTGCTAAGTACCCCTGCTGAATTATCAACCAGGATCGATAACACTGCCTGTCTCATAAAACTACCGCCTTTCAATAATTTAACACATTAAACGACAAAATAATTATCTATCTATATCATTTTTACTATCATATAGTCTTGAAATATAATATATTATCTGTAAATTTGTCATTTCAGTAATTGTAGCAACTTGAACTTACTTTGTCAATACATAAATTACCGCATTAAACTGTGAAACTGTTTCATGATCGTGTGTAACCAGCAGTATTGAGCGGTTTTCCTGTCTTTTTTTAATATATTCAACTACCTTATGTTTATTTTCCGGATCCAGTCCTTTAAATGGTTCGTCCAGTATTACCAGATCACTCTCCGCCATCATTGCGCGAACAATTGCTACCCGTTGTCTCATTCCTCCACTTAATTGTGCTGCTTTTCTGAAAACGGCAGCTTCCGGAAGAAGGTGTTTTAGTTCTTCTGCTACTTCTTCTGCCGTAATACTACGCTTCAGGACCATTTTTACATTTGTGACTGCTGATAGATTGTCGCAAAGCCTGTCTTCCTGAAAAGCCGCAGATATCCTGCAATCTTTAAGCCCAGTAATTGTTCCCGCATCTGCTTTTTCCAATCCCATTAGAATACGCAGAAGCGTCGTTTTGCCAATTCCCGACTCTCCCATCAGACCAATCACTGTATTAGAGGGAATGGTAAAACTGAGATCTTTTAACACCTCTGTACCATCAAATGCTTTATATAAATGTTCTATTTTGATTATGTTCTCTTTCATTTATCTTTCCAGTCTCCTTTTTATCAGTTCCAGTACTTTTATAAAAAGCTGTTCAAAAACAGCACTGATGATCACAATTGCAATACTCCACGCAAGAAGTTCTGCTGTCTGCAGATACAATTTTGAAAGATACATCTGTTCTCCTATTGATTTCTTCGGGATTCCGATTACTTCTGCTGATACACCAGCCTTCCAGCACATTCCGAATGCGACTCTGCAATTGGCCACAATGTAGGGAAATACCTGAGGTGCATAGATATAGCGGAGTTTTCTCGCCCATCCCATATGAAAGACCTGCGCCATTTCCAGCAACCTTTTATCAATCTGACGGATTCCTTCCAATGTTCCAATATAAATCATTGGAAATACCACAATAAAGGATATGATAGCTGCTACATTTTCTGATCCGACAAGAATCAGAAGCAATATAATAAAAGAGGCAACTGGTAAGGCCTTTGCACAATAAATCAGAGGTGAGAGAAATTCCTCCACCCCTCTGCATATCGATGAAAGAGCCGCCACCAGAATGCCTGCTGCAAATGCCAGCAAAAATCCTGCTGTGATCCGGATAAAACTGTTGCGGATAATCAGATAGAACTCTTTACCCATCAGCAGTTTCTCCAGACTTTTAAGGACACTCAACGGTCCTGGAAATAACAGATCATTATCGACTCCCACAGATGCCACCTGCCAGATTATGATCCACACCAGAATCATCGCTGTCTTCACCAGTATTTTGCCAATTCGGGATCTTGTTGCACTTTTCGTCTGTTCTTTATTCACCTTTCGGTCTTTTGTCAGTTTCATATTTCTTTCCTGCTTTCTGTCTTTTCTATGTAACTTTTCGATATGATTTATCTTTTTTCTTTTCCTCAAGTCCTTTTTCTCTTTTTCATCCGTACAATCTGTCTTCTGTCCATTTCACCCTGTGCTTTTCTTCGTTCGTAACACTCTTCCCTGGTATCATACGCATTTTGGCTCTTGTGTACATTTCATACAGATTCTCCTGATGCACTTGCCCTGTTCCTTTTTCTTTCGCTGATATCTATACGGCACTAATAGTTCTGTGCCTTCAGCTCAAAATACCCCTGTGGGAATCCACAGAATGGGCATTTCTCCGGTGCTGTCTTGCCAACATGAACGTAACCACAGTTTCTGCAAACCCAGATCGCGTCACCCTCTTTTGTAAATACCATGCCATTTTCCACATTTTCAAGTAACTGAATAAATCTTTTGGCATGCGCTTCTTCAATTTCAGCAGCTTCATCAAACAATTTAGCCAGTTCTTCAAAGCCATCTTCCCTTGCTTCTTTTGCGAACTGTGGATACATGGTCATCCACTCATAATCTTCACCTTCAACAGAATTCGTAAGATTCTGTTTTGTATCGGCTATTATACCATTATTCAGCATTTTATACCACATTTCAGCATGTTCGTTTTCATTATTGGCGGTCTCATCAAATATGGCACCGATCTGTTCAAAGCCATCTTCCTTCGCCTTTTCTGCATAGATCCGATACCTGGCTCCAGCCTGGGATTCTCCAGCAAGTGCCATTCTCAGATTTTCTTCTGACTTGGTCCCCTCGAACTTCTTCATGATACTCCATTTCTTTTCAATGCAACATAACAGGATTAGTATATCATATCAGTTGCGGATTATATTTATTCCATAAATTTTGCAATTATTACGAAAAACGAAAAAGCATATCCAGCTTCTGCTAGAAACAAAAAAGACCTGGCTGAGTCACTCCACTCTACCAGATCTTTTCCTATATTTTTACATTCTTTATTTTTACATGCTTTTATTTTTCAGCTGCTTTTAATGCCTGCTCGATATCAGCAATGATATCTTCTGCTTTTTCAATACCAACAGAGAATCGGATCAGATCTGGCTGTACGCCAGCTTCAAGAAGCTGTTCATCTGTCATCTGTCTATGTGTATGGCTGGCTGGATGAAGGACGGATGTTCTTGCATCAGCAACATGTGTAACGATTGCTGCAAGTTTTAAATGATCCATGAACTGTTCTGCAACATCTCTTCCACCTTTAAGTCCGAATGAAATTACGCCACAGGTACCATTTGGCATATACTTCTTAGCTCTGTCATAGTATTTATTGCCTTTCAGACCTGCATAGTTTACCCATGCCACTTTATCGTTCTTTTCCAGATATTCAGCAACTTTCTGTGCGTTTTCACAATGTCTTTCCATTCTCAGCGCAAGTGTTTCCAGACCAAGATTTAAGATAAATGCATTCTGCGGAGACTGCATAGAACCAAGATCTCTCATTAACTGTACGGTTGCTTTTTCAATGTAAGCAATTTTACCGAACTGCTTTGTATAAGTAACACCATGATAAGATGGATCTGGACGTGTAAGGCCATGATATTTTTCACCATAGGCATCCCAGTCAAAATTACCACTATCTACGATACAGCCACCGAGGGTCGCAGCATGTCCATCCATGTATTTTGTAGTTGAGTGCGTAACAATATCTGCACCCCATTCAAAAGGTCTGCAGTTAATAGGTGTTGCAAAAGTATTGTCCACGATCAGTGGAACATTGTTTTTATGTGCGATATTTGCCATCTTTTCAATATCAAGAATTGTCAGTGCAGGATTAGCGATTGTCTCACCGAACATAACCTTTGTATTTGGTCTGAATGCTTTCTGGATCTCTTCTTCGGATGCATCCGGATCAACAAATGTACACTCGATACCAAATTTTTTCATTGTAACTGCGAACAGATTAAATGTTCCGCCATAAATTGCTGATGTACTGACAATATGATCTCCAGCTTCACAAATATTAAATACAGCGAAGAAGTTCGCTGACTGGCCAGAGGATAAAAGCATTGCACCAACGCCACCTTCCAAGTCGCAGATCTTACTTGCGACTACATCGTTCGTTGGATTCTGCAGTCTGGAATAAAAATATCCGGACTCTTCAAGATCAAAAAGTGCACCCATCTGTTTACTTGTCTCATACTTAAAAGTTGTACTCTGTACAATTGGCAGAATTCTAGGCTCACCATTCTTTGGCTGCCATCCACTCTGAATACATTTTGTTTCAATACTGTAATCACTCATTTTTCTTTTCTCCATTTCTCTTATTGATTAATGGGCCTTCTACAATAATGCAAGCAGACTGTCCATGATTAGAAGCTTACTCATTAATATAAAAATCCTGGAACATGCATATTTACTGGTTTTTCCCAGTCTGCACGTAGTAAAATACAAAAAGCGCTGTTATTCAGCCTGTGAAACTTTACTTACTCTAACTTTTTTTATCAATTTATTTTCAACTGAAAGAATCTGAAAACGATACCCTTCATACTCACATTCAAATTGTTCATTTGCTTCCGGTATTTTTCCGAGCATCGATGTCATAAATCCATTCAGTGTATCAAAATCTTCATCTTCAAATTCAATATCTAGCAGATCTTCGATATCATCAAGCATTGTGGCACCATCCATAATATAACTTCCATCTGGCTGGGCAACCATCAACTGCTCATCCTTGTCATACTCATCCATGATGTTACCGACAATTTCCTCCAGAATATCTTCCATCGTTACAATACCTGCTGTCTGACCATATTCATCGACAACAATTGCCATATGTATCTTCTCTGACTGCATGGATTTAAACAGTGCATTGATATTTCTGGTCTCAGGGATAAAATGCGCCTGAAAAAGCATTTCATCTTTTAAATCCAGAATCGTATGATTTCTTTTACTGCTATCCGCATAGATCTTGATCAGATCCTTTAAATGCAGAATACCTATAATATTATCAATATTACCATCATATACAGGGAATCTGGTATTGCTCTCATTATTGACAATTTCAAACGCCTGACTGATCGTCTGATTTCCGTCTATCGCAATGATATTCTTTCTGTGTGTCATAATATCATGTGCTTCTTTGTCTCCAAATTCCACAATATTTGTGATCATTTCGGCTTCGCTGGCCAAAAGAACGCCCTGTTCATGACCTTCATTGACCATCGTAATAATTTCTTCCTCTGTCACATTATCTCCATTGTCATAAGGATCGATGCCGAACAGCATCACTACACAATTACTGATTTTTGTAATCATAAATGTGATCGGACTCATGATCATAAGGATCACGGAGACCGCTGGCAACAGCTTGTATACATATTTCTTTGCGTTTCTTTCCGCGACTTTCTTTGGTACCAGAATACCAAAAATAGCAAGAATAATGACCAGTATGATCCCTGTCAGCCAGGATATCCACACGTTGGTATTCATACTTGCTGCTTTCTCAATTCCTTGTGCCACTGTTCCCACGATCCATGCGCCTGCAAGCATATTAGTAATGATTGCAGCCATATGAATGGAATTGACAAGATTTGCAGGTTTATCGATCATTTTAGCGATCTTTGCAGATTTTTTATCCCCTTCCTCTGCTTTTTCCTGTATCATATTTTCATTTACAGCCTGAATTGCCGCTCCAAATGCGTATAAGATCGCATTTACAATAATAAATAAAATAAATAATCCTATTCCCATGGCGGGGTGACCGTCATTCATAATATTTTCGTGCATACTTTGTCTCAAGTATCGCCCATGCGTAGAAGCAAAAGAAATTTCGGGCTTTGCACATTCTCCTTATTTGTAATTATTTTCCTCTGCTTTTTTATCCAGTTGTATCCGGATCATTCACGGAATTTATGTTGTTCTATAAGAAACAGCCTTTTTTCGTGATTTCGTACAGCTGTAGTAAGCGATTTCCCGCGACACGCGCCGCGGGAAATAACACTTTCTGCAATGCAGGTATTTACGCCACCTTACTCGCTGTCTTTCGGTTAATATATCATAAAGTGCCATAATCAGTCAATATATGTAAATCCTGCCAAAAATTCAGACATTCATTTCAAGACTGATCTGTAATGCCCTGTTGACCTGAACGATGATCTCGTTATCCAGATGGCATACCTTATCTTTCAATCTCTTTTTATCGATCGTTCTCAATTGTTCAAGTAAAATCACTGAATCTTTCACAATATCGTATTTCATGGAATCAATTTCAACATGTGTCGGCAATTTTGCCTTATTCATCTTGGATGTAATTGCTGCACAGATTACGGTAGGACTATGTTTGTTTCCTGTGTCATTCTGTATTATCAGCACGGGTCTTATGCCACCCTGTTCGCTTCCTACGACAGGTCTTAAATCCGCATAAAAGATATCCCCTCTTTTAATAACCATATTGCGTCACACTCCATATAATAGCATTAAAAGCATCTGCATAAATGCTTTACCATTATTATCTCCATGTTGCGTGTGTATATTCAGCGAAAACATTTTTTATTCAGAACTATTTTTTCATTCTTCTATCTCTATTTTATGCAATTACAGTTGCAATGCCCACTGTTCGTGGAAATAATCCCTGCTGCCGATGAACTTTCCATTATGATAGTAATTTCTTGGAATTCTCTTTCCAAGGTCGCAGACAAATTCATAATTAAATGTTCCAGCAAGTGCAGCGATCTCCTCAACAGAGATTGTCTGATCCCCATCTTTACCAATCAATGTTACCATATCGTTTCTTCTGACTTCACCGATATCGGTAACATCCACCATCATCTGGTCCATGCATACTCTGCCCACGATTGGCGCTTTCTGTCCATTGATCAGGACATACCCCTTGGAAGACAGTGCTCTTGGATATCCATCACCATATCCAACAGAAACGGTTGCAAGCGTCGTTTCACGGTTTGTAACAAATGTTCCACCATAACTTACCTTCTCGCCTGCACCAATTGTCTTTACCATTGCGACATGACTCTTGAGTTCCAGTGCTGGTGTCATCTTCACTCTGTCTTTGTGCACTTCCTCTGATGGATACATTCCATACAGACTGATTCCAAGACGAACCATATCCAAGTTGGCCTCAGGCATATCAATAATTGCAGCACTATTGGAACAATGTCTGAATTCAAATGTAATTCCTTCTTTTTCAAGTGCCTTAATAAAATCCGTAAATTTATGGAACTGTAACTGTGCGGATGTCTTATCTGCTTCATCTGATGCAGCAAAATGCGTAAATATACCTCTTGCATTGACATTCGGCAGCTTTTTGATCGCTTTTACAGTTTCGATTCCACTTTCATTTGGTTCCAGGCCGATTCTTCTCATACCTGTATCCACTTTAATATTGCACAATGCTTCCCTGCCAGCCTTTACTGCTGCTTCAGAAAGCAGCTGCGCTGTTTCTATATCAAAAATTGTTGCATCTACATTATGTTCTACCAGTGTTGGAAAATCATCCGGGTTCACAAATCCAAGTACCAGAATTGGTTTTTCTACCCCGTTCTCTCTTAAATTAACAGCTTCATCTATGGTAGCAACTGCAAAGCCCGCTACTTTATCATAAATCGTTTTGCAGACAGCAACATCACCGTGACCATATCCATCGGCTTTTACAACGGCGATTGCCTTTGTACCTGCCTTTGTCACTTTCATAAGTTCATCAACATTGCTTTCTATCGCATCCAGATTAATATCTGCATAAACTCTGTAATATCTCTTCATTTCCATTAGTCCTTTCAACTTTTGTTCATCCATTCGTTGTAAGAGACGATTCCGTCCCAGCCGGTCTGCTGAAGTCAGACTCAACGTTTATTATAGCACACTCGGACATTTTGCAACATATTTTTCATGTATGTTTACAGGAATTTCAATATTTCACAGAGATTTTTTGCAATGTCACCTGCTGTCATACTTCTTCTGCCCTGTTTTTGTGCTGCAGCATCTCCTGCCAGTCCATGCAGACATACTCCCAGACAAGCTGTTTCAAATGCTTTCTGGGGCCTGAATCCTGAATGGTCATCCATCATCTGATAGGATATTCCGGCAATCACACCTGTCAGAACATCTCCAGAGCCAGCAGTAGCCATTCCACTATTGCCAGTCGTATTCAGATAGACCTCCCCCGTTGGAGAGGCAACTACCGTTCTTGCATCCTTTAAAATACAGATACAGCTGTGTTCTCTGGCATATTCGGTCGCACAGGCCACAGGATCTGCTTTCAGTTCCCTGATTGTTCGCCCACTGAGCCTGCTCATTTCTCTCATATGTGGCGTTACAAAGAAGCACCCTTTTGAAAAAGTATACTCATTTTCAGCCATAATATTAAGTGCATCTGCATCCAGTAAAACAGGTCGATCTGTCACTTCCATGATGCGGGCAACAAGCTGTCTTGCCTGCGTGCACTTTGAGATTCCCGGTCCAGCCACGATAAATGTAGCCCATTCACAGGCTTCTTTGAGCATAACTGCCAGTTCCTGCTCCGATGTATCCGTTCCATAAGTTGTAACAATTGCCTCGGGAACTGTCTGCAAAATAACATTTCTATTATTTTTATGTGTCAGAACTCTGACCAGTCCTGCTCCTGCCTGAAATGCTGCAAGTGCGGACAGACAGGCTGCACCTCCCATATCTGCAGAGCCTGCTATAAGAAGTATTTTTCCAAACGTCCCTTTATTTCCATCGTCTGGACGGACTCTCAGACGTGACAGGTCTTCTCTTGTGTAGGTAAATACCTTCTTTTCGATCTGTTCCATCGCTTTTCTTGAGAAGCCAGCATCTTTCACCGTTACCGTACCAGCGAACTGTGCACCTGGGTAAAGGACAAGCCCTGTCTTTTCAAATCCAAATGTTACGGTATCATCTGCTCTTACGGCACAGTTTCTAATCTGACCCGTAAAACCATCGATTCCGGATGGCACATCTATTGCTACGATTTTCGCATCGGCAGCATTCATTTCTGCAATTAATGTCTCATAATGCCCTGTAATATCTCTGGATAATCCGATTCCAAATATTGCATCCACTATTAGAGTATATTCATCAAATATAGCATTGTTGCATATTGTCAGGCCTTCCGCCTGAGCAATCGACAATTGCTGTCTATATTCCAATGTTCCCTGTGATGTTCCAGCAAGCAAGATTGACACATAAATGCCTTTTTCTGACAGAATTCTTGCCAGTGCAATGCCATCGGCCCCATTGTTTCCACTACCACTTACAACGAGAACTTTTGTATCTGAATGCTCGCATACCGAGCAATATTTTTCGAGTATTACATCGGCCACACCCAGTGCAGCTCGCTCCATCAGGACCATTGATGGAATGCCAACTTTTTCAATCGATTCTGTATCAATCTTTTTCATCTGCTGTGGACTTAATAAATATCTCATATAAAAGCCTCCTATCTGATCACTAGCTTATTCATTTTCAAGTACCACAAATGCACTTGCCAGTTCCTTCAGATTCGATATGGACACATGGATCTTTTTTACACCAAGCTCCTGTGCCTTCTTTTCTGCATTACCATAGAGATTGACATAAGGTTTGCCCAGTTCATCCCGCAGAACTTCAATATCAATTGGCATGAACTCACGGAATCCTGTTCCAAATGCCTTTGCCACAGATTCTTTCACACAGAAATTTCCGGCAAGAGAAGATGTCTTGCCTTCAAAGTGTTTTCTTTCCTCAGTTGTAAAACAGCGAGTCAAAAAAGCTGTTCTTTCGCATGCTTTTTCAACCCGCCTCATTTCTATCATATCATTTCCAATTCCAATAATCATCGAATTCAACCTTTCAGACAATGCTTCAAGTTTCATTCACCCTGTCAATGGCACTCATTACTTCAGCACCCAGGATGTCATGCATATATGTATACATATTCTCGTTCATTGTTTCCTTATCCTGTTTGATCAGGAGGTTCTTCTTCAGTTTTACTCGTGTGTCATTGATCCATTTGTCAAGTATTTCTATGTCAGAACGATTATCATTCAGTCGTTCATAGCAAAAACGTACTGTTGCCAGCATCAATTCCTGATTTGCTTTCGCCAGCTGTCTTGGCACATCGATTGATTCATCTTCCAGGCTGTTGATCTTTGCCTTGGCCTCATGAATCAGTCTCTGACTCTCCTGCATGATCAGATCCCGTTTTGGATTTGTATCATCATCCTCCATGTTATCTACTACGTCCTGAATCAGTTTTGCCTTTATTTTCTTTACTTCTTTAATATCATTATTTATCTGACCCTGTTTCTTCAGATAATCATTTACTTTTGTTTCCAGTTTTCTAATATAATCTGTTTTTTCTTCTTCTGGTACCAAATGATACCATCTCTCGTCCAATGTCAATATTGGTAAATGTCTTAAATCTGCATTTTCCCTTATTGACCTGAGTGTAATTTCAGCCATACCAGTCTCCATTTCTATTGCGATTGCGTATTTCATCACGCCAAAAACAATTCATGACCGAATTATCTGTTTTTGTTTGCGATTGTATATGACAGACTCATCAGACTTTCTGATAAATGTACATTCTCAACGATTACATCTTCTGGCAGGTTCAGATCCGTATGGGCAAAATTCCATATTGCCTTGATGCCGGCATCTGCTACCATCTTTCCAACTTCTTTCGCGTATTTCTTAGGAATCGTCAGAGCCACGATCTCAATGTTGTTCGCCTTAATAAAATCTGTCATCTGATCATTCATCATAACTGACAGTCCTCTGATCTTTTTACCTTCCAGTGCTGGGTCGTTATCAAAGATTCCCTTGATGACAAATCCTCTCTTGGCAAAATCTTCATAGTTAATAATTGCCTGTCCAAGATTACCAACACCTACTATAATCATATTGTGTTCACGGTCAATGCCAAGAATTTTTGCAATTTCATCATAGAGGAACTTCACGTTATATCCGTATCCCTGTTGACCAAATCCTCCAAAATTGTTCAGATCCTGTCTGATCTGGGAAGCTGTCACCTTCATCCGTTTGCTTAATTCTTTTGACGAAATTCTCTGCACACCACTTTCCATAAGCTCACCGAGATATCTGTAATATCGGGGTAACCTTCTGATCACGGCGGAAGAAATCTTTTTTTCGCTGCTCATGTCTATCTGCCTCCATATAATATCGAACTAAATACTGTTTTTCTAAACTGTTTTCTCTGTATTTTCAGTAAAATTCTTCAGAAATTTATGTAAATTTCCTTAGCGTCTAATTTTCATTATATCTTTTTCTATATAGATTGTCAAAAATTTATTTATTTTGTCTAAAGAGATAGTTTTATAAAAGAGTATCCTTTTGCTGGCAAAACCGGCTGAACACATATTTCCTACTTATCCAAGAACTTTCTTTGCTATATCAACGGATTCTTTTGCATCTTTTGCATAGAAATCTGCACCGATCTTCTCTGCATAATCCGGTGTCAGGACAGCTCCACCGACCATGATCTTGCAATCGAGATGATTCTCCCTGATCAGCTGGATCGTCTTTTCCATAGATACCAGTGTTGTCGTCATCAGCGCTGATAAGCCGACCAGATGGACGTCATTTTCCTTGACTGCATCCACAACTGCCTGATATTCCACATCTTTCCCAAGATCGATGACCTGATAGCCATAATTTCCAAGTAGAACTTTGACAATATTCTTTCCTATATCGTGTACATCTCCCTTAACGGTTGCGATCACGATCTTGCCCTTGCTTACCGGCGCACTGTCAGATTTGATCATGTGCTCACGGATAACTTCAAATGCTGCCTGTGCGACTCCGGCTGACATGATCAGCTGTGGCAGAAAGATTGTTCCCTTTTCAAACTCTGTACCTATCTTATCAAGTGCAGGAATCAGAATTTCATTGACGATCTCCATTGAATCCTTTGTCTTTAACAGTTCTTTGGTAAAAGATGCTCCTTCGCTCTTCAGACCTTTTTCCACTGCATAAAAAAGATCATTTTCCTTACGTGGACCTGCTGTATTGTTCTGCTGTTCACCGACCCCCTGTGCATCCGATGTCACGGATTTTGGCGCAATTTTTGCCACTTTTGGCATATTTGCATAAGCACTGATAAAATCAACTGAATTCTGATCGATTCCTGCCAGTAACTTATAGGCTCTGACCGTTCCTCTCATATCCTCATTATTCGGATTAATAATCGGCAGGTCCAGACCGTTCGTAAGTGCCATTGTCAAGAAAATATGGTTGACCAGTCCTCTGTTTGGAAGTCCGAACGAAATGTTGGATACTCCAAGTACTGTCTTTAATCCAAGTTCATGCTTTACTCTGTGCAAAGCTTCCAGTGTCTCCATGACGCCATCCTGTTCTGCAGAAGCAGTCAGGGTCAGACAGTCAATATAGACATCTTCTTTCGGTATTCCCAGTTCTTGTGCCGCATGCAGTATTTTTTTTGCAATTCTGAATCTGTCTTCTGCCTTCTTTGGAATTCCATCTTTGTCCAGTGTCAGACCAACAACTGCCGCACCATATTTTTTAACCAGTGGAAGAACATTTTTCAGGGACTCCTCTTCGCCATTGACAGAATTGACGATTGGTTTTCCGTTATAAACACGAAGTGCCGCTTCCAGTACCTCTGGAATCGTAGAATCGATCTGCAGTGGTACGTCAACGACTCCCTGTAGGGCCTGAATCGTTCTGACCATCATATCTTTTTCATCAATGCCAGGAAGTCCGACGTTGACATCGAGAATGTCCGCACCTGCATGTACCTGTTCAAGGGCCTGATTCAGGATATAATCAATATCATTTCTCAACAGTGCTTCCTTAAATACCTTTTTTCCTGTTGGATTAATTCTTTCGCCGATTATTCTTGGCTCTGAAATTGCAACCGTGCTGGTAGCAGAGCAAACTGCTGCCTCGACCTGACGTTCGATTGAAATATTGCCCTTTTCCTCCAGCATTTTTTTCAGAGCCTTGATATAATCTGGCGTAGTTCCACAGCATCCGCCAAAGACTTTGATTCCATATTTTCTAAGACTTTCCATCAGTTCTGCGAACTCATCTGGTCCTACTTTATAAGTATTAGTCACTGGATCCGGCAATCCTGCATTGGGTTTGATTACGACAGGAAGTCTTGTCCATTTGACCAGTTCTGCAATTACAGGTTCCAGTTCAGCTGGTCCCAGGGAACAGTTCACACCGATTGCATCTGCGCCAAGGCCAGAAAGTGTCAGTGCCATGGAAGAAACACTGCATCCGGTAAAGGTTCGCATATTTGCTTCAAATGACATTGTGCATACAACTGGTAGATCTGTGTTCTCTTTTGCTGCTAGTAATCCTGCTTTTACTTCAAGCAGATCCGTCATAGTCTCAAAGACAATAAGATCTGCTTCTTTACCTGCATTTACAATTTCAGCGAACATTTCATATGCTTCGTCAAAGCTAAGTGTTCCCGTTGGCTCCAAAAGCTGTCCGATTGGCCCGATATCCAGTGCCACAAGTACCCTGCCACCACTCCTTCTTACTGCTTCTTTTGCATTTGCAACTGATGCACTGACCACTTCTTCTACTGTTCTGCCACTGCCCTCCAGCTTGTATCTGTTCGCACCAAATGTATTGGCATAGATTACGTCTGCACCTGCTTCAATATATTTACTGTGAATACCAATCAGAAGATCAGGATCTGTAATGCTCAGTAATTCGGGTGTTTCACCCATTTTCATACCAGCTGCCTGCAGCATTGTTCCCATGGCTCCATCAAATATCACATAGTCTTTTTTCAGTAATTCTCTAAACATTACATCTTCCTCCATTCTTTCTGAACATACATCTTCCATTCATATTACAGGTTGCACAGCCTTTCAGCTTTTCACTGATCTTGTCTTTGCTCAGCCCGATTACAGCCGTCACCGATTTTGTAGGTGTCAGCATACTGCTCCTGTTCGTGCAGAGTCCCGTCTTTTTCAGTGCATCGAGCACTTTCAGAAATCCTTCCTGAGATTCAATTGGGAAATCTCCATATCCTACGCCAAATCTCCAGGTCTGATAATACCCCTGTGTATCCATCTGAATCCGCTTTTCAACCTTATCACACGCCTGTTCCACTGCAACACTGCCCAGACTGTCCACCATCAATGCTTTTGCCATATCACGGATCTGATACTGCCGGATCAGGCGATCGATTCCAGCCGATATTGTCACCGCCATCAGGACTGCTCTTTCGCACCCATTCAGATGATTCTGGATTGCATTTCCACGAAGGATAAAATCTGTCCCCGCCAGATGAATCCCATCCGCCTGTCTGTCCAATTCAAATATCCGGTAAACATATCTGGCATCAGCAGCCTGCAGAACTTCTTTTTCACACGCATTTAACATTTCCTGTACTTTTTCATCCGGTCTGCTGTCACCATACCCCATATATCTGAGTGCCTCTGCCTGGTTCAGTTCGTCCAGTTCTACTATATTTCCCATACTTTCACTTCATTTCTATTCCTGTATTTTATGCCTTTCCGGCCATTCATTCTTTTTCCTATCTTAAATCAGCATCTATTCATCCGTCAACCTATTCTTTCGAACGATATGCAGATACACTTTCGATCAGTCTGCTAAAAATATGATACCCATGTGTCAGCGAAGAAATCCTGATCCACTCTTCTCTGGTATGTGTTCCCTCGCCTTCATAACCACCTGTACAAACTGCGGGGATTCCCATTGATAAAGGAATATTACAATCTGTCGAACCACTTTTTCTGATCGCATCGATTCCTGTTTCATCAAAAATGATCTGGGCTGCAAGCTCTGTCAGAGCTTTCTGATGTTCTATATCGACTGCCCCCATTGAAGGTCGATCTCCAATCAGTTTCCATGTGATCGTCGTCTGTTCATATTCGCCTGCTTTTCTAAAGATCTCCTGCAAATGGTGATCCATCTGTTCCATTGCAAAACTGTCGTCTGCACGCACTTCTACCATCAGATCGCATTCCTGTGCAATTGCATTTACAGAAGTTCCCCCATTTATCATGCCGACATTATAAGTCATCTTACAGGGATTCCCCATTTTATTCTTTGCCTGTGCAGTATCGATGTTGTAAATTTTTGTAACAATTGCAGCTGCTCTTTCAATTGCATTTGTATTACCGAATGCATTAAATGAATGTCCTCCGCAGGTCGTTATATGAACACGGTATCTTTTTGAGCCAACCGCTTTACAGCATACTGAACGGTATGTAAGATCCAGACCAATGACCTGACGGATTCTGTCTCCATGATCATGCACGATCTGTCGAATTCCTTTCAGATTTCCAAGTCCTTCCTCTCCTACATCGAATGCAAAAAGTACTCTGTCAGAAAATTTTCTCTTTGTTCTGATCACATTTTTGATATAATACATCAGAATTGCAACATTTGCAGTATCATCTCCTACTCCAGGGGCTTTCAGTATTTCTTTTGTTTCAGAAACTTCAGGATTTAAATCCTGAAATACCGTATCCAAATGTGCCACGACCAGAGTTGTATCCTTTGTCTTCTTTCCAATTCCGTCTGTTTGATCAATCGCACTTGCTTCCCCAGAGATTTCTACCAGTATATTTCCTGCCTCATCCTGTACCGGGTGTGCCCCTGCTTGCTGTAAATACTGTAATACATAGGCAGCTCTTTTCTGTTCCTGTCCAGTCGGTGCCCCGATTTGAGTCATCCTCTTAACAAGCTCTTTTAGTTCTGCCAACAGATTCTTATCCTCAACCAGTTCATGCTGTTCGTCTTGTTCTTCCTGTTGTTTTTCATACTGTTCTTTCATTGACGCTCTCCTGCTTTACCGTATTAATTTACCATTATATACTAAAACTTCCATTCTGAAAACAAAAAAAGACGCACCAATATCTGTGCGTCCTGTGTTTTTGTATTCTGTTTTACATCGCTGTATGGAATGTTCTGGAAATTACATCATCCTGCTGTTGTTTTGTAAGATTAATAAAATTAACTGCATATCCTGAAACCCTGATTGTAAGCTGAGGGTATTGTTCTGGATTGTTCTGTGCATCTAAAAGTGTATCTCTGTTCAGAACATTGACATTCAGATGATGTCCTCCCTGTGTTGTATATCCATCAAGCATATTTACCAGATTTTCAACCTGTTTTTCATTTACGTTCATCTATTTGTCCTCCAAGTATATTTATATTTGATACATATTAGTAATAGTTACTGATATTAATATACAGGATAAATAGAGATAAGTCAATTCTTTATCCTTTTATTTTTGTGGTAATATATTCCACAAACTTTGCTCCATTTATTGTTTACAAAAAGAGCTCTAAATTGATTCGCTTACCTATTCTGGCAAACGAACGCGTTCAGAGCTTCTTTTCTATTCTACTTTCCAAAAATCAGGAAAGATTCATTTTCTTTTTATATTCTTCCACATCATGATCCAATGTTTTATCTTCTCTGTTGTGGCTCATTCTGATCATGACACCAGTTCCATAATAAGCCAGCCAGAAAATAATGATGATCAGTATATGCCAGCCCGCGTATTTTAAAGCGTCTGCAAGTTCCAGATGCTGCATGGATGACAAAAGGTTCTGATAAGCGACTTTCGTTACTTCTACCTGATGCAACAGATCGGTCGTGCTGACCTGCAGCTGTTGTTCCATTTCTGTATTATGAATATACTCACCCATTGAATCATTATAATGGATCGTATAATTTTTTCCTGTAGAAGTATCTGTAATGCTGACATTCGGTGTTTCTGAATCAAGTGCGATCTCCGCAGTTATATTATTATCACAGTATGTAATGGCAGTGATCTTTTCGGTTCCACCTGTCTTTTTCCATCCATGAAAATAATTCTTTTCAGCGTAGAGCTTTAAATCATATGCATCACCGGATATTGTAACATAACCATATTCACTTCCCGGGCTATAATCCTCTGTAACACTGACATCTTTGCTTTCCAGATCATCTCTGTAATCCTGATCATAGAGCAGATGAAGCTTTTTGTATTCCGTACTGAACTGTACGTGATAGATTTTTCTTACCGGTGCGATCATAAATACGATACAGGCAATGATAAAAATCCAAAGTGTAATAATTTTCTGCTTTCTGAATGATATATTAAATTTCATATTAATGCGTCCTATTCATTTCTATTTATTTTTTTCCAGTCCATCCATACAGGTCTGAACCGCTTCCAGATCTTTTCTGATATGTAGTCCCTGTGGGCATGCCTGTTCACATTTTCCACATCTGATACAGTTCTTTGCCCATTCGCTCTTTTCCATACTTCGATTCCACGTATCCAGCGCTTTATCTGCATTTCCATACATTGCATAGGTGTTCCATACCGAAAAATTCTTTGGAATATTGACTCCATGTGGACATGGCATACAATATCTGCAACCAGTGCATCCATTTTTCACTCTGCTTCTGATTGTTGCTGCGACATCCTGCACAACACTTTTCTCATGGTCCGACAGCGGTTGGAAGCTGCGAAATGTTTCAAGATTATCCTTGACCTGCTCATAATCGGACATACCACTAAGTACTGTCTTGACATTTGGAAAAGTACCGACCCATCTAAGTGCCCAAGAAGCCATAGAACGGTTACTGTCTTCTCTTTTAAATATCTCTGCAATATCCTGTGGTAGCTGCGCCAGCGATCCACCTTTTACCGGTTCCATGATCACCATTGGAACTTCGGATCGTTCTGCCAGATGATATCCTCTGAGCCCCGCCTGAAAATCAGCATCCATATAATTGAACTGAATCTGACAGAAGTCCCACTTTCTACTGGTTAGTATTTCTTCGAACACTTCATAAGAATCATGAAATGAAAATCCAAGGAATCGAATTTTCCCCTCTTTTTTCAATTGTTCACAATACTCCAGAACGCCAAGTTTTACAAGATTGTGCCATCTATCTGCATCAAGTGCATGAAGCAGGTAAAAATCCACATACTCCTTGTTCAGTCTCTGCAGCTGATCCTCAAATATTCTTTTTGCGTCATCCACAGTCTTTAAGTCCCATGTTGGAAGCTTCGTTGCAAGAAGATACTGCTTTCTGTCATATTTATCAAGCACCCTTCCGACAAACGGCTCACTGTCGCCATTGTGATAAGGATATGCCGTATCGATATATCTGACTCCAGAGGCAATAGCCTCATCGATCATCTTCTCTGCGAGTATTTCATCAATTTTTCCATTGGCAAGCTTTGGAAACCTCATACATCCAAAGCCAAGTAACGATGTCTCTACCCCTAAGTTCTCGAATTTTCTGTATTCCATTTTCCACTCCATTTCTGCGGTCATCTGTATTACATAAGTCCTGCCTTTCAGGCTCTTAAACTCCCCCCGTAAACTGCCGCATTTATCCTGCGTTACCAACAACTTTTCTAAAATTATAGCACTTTGCGTGAGAACAGACAATCATTTTAAATGTGAAAAATAAGATCCAGCCTGTCAAAAAGGAAAAAAGATATGCAGCCAGAACCGGTATCTCCCGTATCTGTAGCATATCTTTTTTGTATATTTATGTCTGCAATCCGTATCTTATCAGTAATTCTGGCAGATACTGTATGTCACAAACAGATTATCTTCTCTTCTTTTTCTTTGCGGCAGCTCTTTCAATGTTAATTGATTTTCCTTTGATCTTAACATTTTCCATTGCAGTAAGAACATCATCTGCATATTTTCTTGGAACTTCAACAAATGTATAGGAGTCGAACATATCGATTCCACCAACCAGTTTACCAGGAATACCTGATTCTCCAGCGATTGCGCCAAGAATATTAGAAGGTTTTACACCCTGTTTCTTACCGATGTTAATGAACAGTCTTACCATCTTGCTGGCATCTCTGCCACCATTATCTTTAAAATGAACCTGTTCTACATCATCTACTGCATCTACTTCGTTACCGATAGAGAGTTTCAGAAGTGCTGCTGCAACATCCATAGCTGTATAATCTTCAAGATTAAGATGTTCTTCAACAGCTGTCATCATTTCTGTAAGATTTCCTTCTTCGATTGTTGATTTCACATCAGAGAAGATCTTCTCAAGCTTTGTATTTTTTACATCATCGAGTGATGGAAGTGGTTTTGCAAGGATCTTTGTCTTACAATATCTTTCAATATCTTTCAGTTTGTATACTTCTTTACCAGAAATAAAGGAGAATGCACGACCTGTACGTCCTGCACGGCCTGTACGTCCGATTCTGTGTACATAATATTCTTCATCCTGTGGAAGATCATAGTTGAATACGACATCGACATCATCAACATCAATACCTCTTGCTGCAACGTCTGTAGCGATCAGAATTTCTGTCTTTCCTTTTCTAAAGTCGTTCATTACTCTGTCTCTCTGTGCCTGTTTCATATCACCATGAATACCATCAGCAAAATATCCTCTGCCTTTTAACTCGGAGATCAGTTCATCTACCTGTCTTTTTGTATTACAGAAAACAACTGAAAGTTTAGGATTGTAAATATCGATCAGACGGGAAAGAACTTCATTTTTATTTTTTGGTCTTACTTCAAAGTAATACTGTTCAATATTTGTTACTGTCAGTTCTTTTCTGACTACTTTAATAATTTCTGCATCTTTCTGGAATTTTGTAGCGATTTCCATAATTGCCTTAGGCATTGTTGCAGAAAAAAGAATTGTCTGTCTTTCTTCAGGAATCTGGGAAAGAATTGTTTCAATGTCTTCGCGGAATCCCATGTTAAGCATTTCATCTGCTTCATCAAGGATTATCATTTTAACATGTTCAAATTTTACTGTCTTTCTTCTCATGTGATCCATTACTCGTCCAGGTGTACCAACGATGATCTGTACGCCGGATTTTAATGATTTGATCTGTTTTACAATTTCCTGTCCACCATAGATTGGAAGGACTTTTATATCAGATAAATATTTTGCGAGTTTTCTGATTTCTTCTGCAACCTGAATTGCAAGTTCTCTTGTTGGACACAGAACAACTGCCTGTACCTTCTTGAGCTTTGGATCGATTCTTTCCAGCATAGGAATGGAATAAGCAGCTGTCTTACCTGTTCCTGTCTGGGCCTGTCCCACGATGTCTTTTCCTTCAAGAATAACCGGTATAGACTTACCCTGAATAGGTGATGCTTCCTCAAATCCCATGTCTCCGATTGCTCTTAAAATATTTTCGTTAACGTTTAATTCTTCAAATTTCAATTTTTTATTACCTTTCTTAGCGTTTATCGAAACGCCTATCAACCTTATCTCAAAATACTAACTGTTCAATGATACACGAACCATTTTCCTTTGTCAAACTTATTTTTTCTTCCTGTTGCTTATATTATGGAAATATTTTATAATTATTTTACAGTTTTTCAATTATTTGCTTCTATAAGAATGAATTGGAAACAGAAATTTCATGCAGAAAGGAACAATATAATGTTAAAATGCGAAAATATCCAGAAAAAATACATGACATGTACTGCCATTCAGAACATCTCACTTGATATTCTTCCTGGAAAAATCTATGCCCTTCTTGGTCCTAATGGAAGTGGTAAAACAACACTTATGAAAATAATTGCCGGTCTGATCAAGCCAACCAGTGGCTCAGTAACCCTTGATGAAAATACAATCGGCTCCGTGACCAAAGCTCATATCGCCTACATGCCAACAGAAAATTATTTTTACAGCTATATGACTACAAAAGATATTGGTAAATTTTATCAGGACTTTTTTACTGATTTTGATATCAATACTTACAATCATTTGCTTGAGGATATGGATCTGCGTCCGAATGACAAAGCCAAAAATATGTCCTCCGGTATGCTTGCAAAGTTAAAACTTGCAGTTACCGTCTCCCGTAAAGCTTCTATTGTCATGCTGGATGAACCGCTCAATGGTGTCGACATCATCGCCCGTGACAAGATCATCGAAACGATCCTTGCAAACCGCAATCCAAATTCGACCATGATCATTTCCAGTCATCTCGTTGATGAACTTGAAAAGATCATTGATAACGCTATCTTCATAAAAAACGGACTTGTTGTCGAAAATGGAGAGGCCGAAGAACTCCGCACACAGAAGAACATGACCATTGTCGATCTGTATAAGCAAATTTATTCTGAATAGAAAGGGGAAGAAAATGTTCAAACTCATTAAATACGAAACACGTAAAAGTATTTTTAATATCGTCATACTCGCTGTCATGTTCGCAGCAATGGAAATCTATGTCGTTACCAGCATGCTCCTGAAAAATAAAGACCACACCATCATATCATGTTCACTTCTGATCCTTGGTATTTTTGTTGGCGTCTTTATGATCCTGATCATGGCAATCCAGTCCTATTCCAGAGAACTTGGTTCAAAATACAGCTATCTGGACTTTATGACACCAAACAGTACCTATAAGATCATTGGTTCTAAACTGCTGACTTCTTTGATCGTAGCGCTGATAGCCACAGCAGTCGGTATTTTATTTTTATATCTTGACAGCCGACTTTTCTGTTCCCAGTATCCAGATTTGGTAAACACAACAGACATAATTTCCGAATTTCTGGAAGAAGTGGGTTTCTCAGTAACTGACACTTTAATATCTGTATTCGTGTTTTTGGCTGACCTGTGGATTTCAGTATTTACAGCAATCTGCATCGCTTATTTTTCCATTACACTGACAGCTACTGCACTAGCAAATAAGAAATTCCGTGGAATTATCAGTTTTGTTCTCTTCATTATACTCAACCTGATTTTGAATAAGCTCTGTTCTTATCTTCCAGAAGTTTCAATTGGAAGTGGCATCGTTAACTCCATGCTGGCGCCTCTGCCTAATTACCTTGCTCATGTAGTCGCAATGATCGCTGCATTCCTTGGATCTGGTCTTCTTCTTGACAAAAAGGTCAGCTTATAGTAAATAATAGGTAGTGTAAGCACATAGAACGCAAATTTGGGAATCCTGTATCAGCAGGTACATGTCGCATAGTTCGATCTGTGACAGTGCTGGTACTGGGTTCCTAATCACATAAAGAAAAAGATAGGAAATTAGAAAAATGGTACTCTCATGTAGTAATATATGCAAATCATTTGGTACAGATGAAATCATACGAAACTGCTCTTTTCATCTGGAAGACCATGAAAAAGCTGCCATTGTCGGAATCAATGGCGCAGGTAAATCAACACTGCTAAAAATTATCATGCAGGAAATCCCTGCTGACAGCGGACTCGTGACCATCGCAAAAGGAAAAACAGTTGGTTATCTTGCCCAGCATCAGGAATTAAAAACCGGTAATACTATTTATGACGAACTGCTTTCCGTAAAAGCTGATGTCATTCATATGGAAGAACAACTTCGTAGCATGGAGCTCTCCATGAAAGAGCTCTCCGGCGAACAACTGGATACACTGATGGATCAGTATGCACGTCTCAATCATGAATTTGAACTCCAGAACGGTTATGCCTATAAAAGTGAGCTGACTGGCGTTTTAAAGGGACTCGGATTTACAGAGGAAGAATTCAGTAAACCTGTCAATGCACTTTCTGGTGGTCAGAAGACCCGTGTCTCCCTTGGTAAACTCCTTCTTTCAAAGCCTGATATTATCATGCTCGATGAACCTACCAACCATCTGGATCTGGAATCTATCAAGTGGCTGGAAGGATTTCTGCTCAACTACAAAGGCAGTGTTCTCATCGTTGCACATGATCGCTACTTTCTTGATAAGATCGTAAGTAAGATCGTTGAAATTGACAATGGTAACTGCACTGTATTTTCTGGAAATTACACTGCATATTCCCAGAAGAAAAAGATTCTTAGAAATATGCAGATGAAGGAATACCTGAATCAGCAGCGCGATATCAAACATCAGGAAGCAGTCATTACAAAGCTCAAGCAGTTCAACCGTGAAAAGAGCATCAAACGTGCAGAAAGCCGTGAAAAGATGCTCGATAAAGTGGAGCGGGTCGATAAACCACAGGAGCTGAATGATAAAATGGACATTCGCCTCGATCCAAAAGTGATCAGCGGTAATGATATCCTGACTGTTGAGAATCTGTCAAAAGGGTTCGAAAATCAGCTCTTATTTTCAGATATTTCTTTCGAGATCAAACGTGGAGAACGCGTTGCCATCATTGGAAACAACGGCACTGGAAAGACCACCATACTCAAAATGATCAATCAGATCATCGCTCCTGATACCGGCCGGATCACACTTGGTTCCAAAGTATCCATTGGATATTATGATCAGGAACATCATGTTCTGAATCCGGACCATACACTTTTCGAGGAAATTGCAGATGCCTATCCAGACCTTTCCAATACTGAAATTCGAAATACTCTGGCAGCATTTTTGTTTACCGATGATGATGTATTTAAACTGATCCGTGATCTTTCAGGTGGAGAAAAGGGACGTGTTTCTCTTGCAAAGCTGATGCTTTCTGAAGCGAACTTTTTGATACTGGATGAACCTACCAACCATTTGGACATGGTTTCAAAAGAAATTCTGGAAAATGCTTTAAATAACTACACTGGTACGATTCTCTATGTATCTCATGACCGTTATTTTATCAATACAACGGCAACAAGAATAATTGAACTGACACACCAGACAATCGTCAACTATATTGGTAATTATGACTATTATGAAGAAAAACATGATCTTCTTACAGCTTCTCTTGCTCAGAATGCACATGCAGATAATGTCGGAAATTCTGCCACATCGGTTTCCAACTCTACTGCCGCCAACTCCGGAACAAATGGCAGTCCTGTAGCTGCTGAACCAGTGACCGGGAATGACAACTGGAAAGCCTCAAAGCAGGAACAGGCCCGTCTTCGTAAGAAACGTAACGAGCTGCAGAAAACAGAAAACAAGATCCAGGAAATCGAAGAACGGATCTCGGAAATCGATGAACAGTACGCACTTCCAGAAATCAGTTCTGACCCAGTAAAGCTTGTCGAATTACATGAAAAAAAGACCGAATTAGAGACAATTCTGGAGAAACTTTATGAAACTTGGGAGGAACTCTCAGAATAACCATAAAAATCGGATAAAATAAGGCATTTTATGCCATTTTTGTTGACAAACACCATATTATGGGGTATAAATAGATTATACTTATTTTAAGGAGGATGTATTTAATGAATAAGACAGAATTAGTTGCTGCTATCGCAGAAAAAGCTGAATTATCCAAGAAAGATTCAGAAAAAGCTTTAAAAGCATTTACAGACGTTGTTGCTGAAGAATTAACAAAAGGTGAAAAAATCCAGTTAGTTGGATTCGGTACTTTTGAAGTAACAGAAAGAGCTGAAAGAAAAGGTAAAAACCCACAGACTGGTAAAGAAATCACAATTCCAGCTTCTAAAGCTCCTAAATTCAAAGCTGGTAAAGCTTTAAAGGATGTTGTAAATAAATAATTACGATTAGCACAATATAATTATTCATTACTTATTTGGCAGATGTAGCCAGGGATGAGATAAGATAAGCAGGTAAATGTTTAACAGATATCTGCTTATTTTTGTGTTTATAAATAAAGAAATGTTGAACGAAAGGATTTGATCATCTGTATGGAAATCGAAAGAAAATTTTTGGTTCGTGAATTACCAGAAAATCTGACAAACTATAAGTGCCGCACCATTGAACAGGGGTATCTCTCAACAGCACCAGTAGTCCGTGTCAGAAGGGACAATGACAACTATTATCTGACTTATAAAGGAAGCGGCATGATGAGCCGTGAAGAATATAATCTTCCACTGAACAAAGAATCCTATCAGCATCTGTTAGAAAAAGCTGATGGAAACATTATTACCAAGAAGCGATACGAAATTCCGGATCGCGGTTATACCATTGAACTCGATCTGTTTAAAGGTGTGTTCAACGGTACTGTTCTTGCAGAAGTTGAATTTCCAACTGAAGAAGAAGCACTTTCTTACTGCCCTCCAGCCTGGTTCGGAGAAGACGTGACACAATCTGGTGAATACCACAACAGCAATATGAGCAAGCGTGTCTTTGCCAGTGGGGAGGACTCTCATGAATAAGAAAGATTTTTTCAAAAAGGTTGATATTGGTCATATGAAACTTCCTTTTTTCACGCTGTTCAAGTGGGGTGCCTGCTCTCTTCTTTCTGGCTTTGGAATCGGTCTGATCGGAGCACTCTTTAATCTTGCTCTCGCCCAGGTCACTGATTTCCGTTCGGAACATTTCTGGCTTTTATTCCTGCTTCCAGTTGGTGGTATTGTGATTATTGGCCTTTATCAGCTTTCCGGACAGATGAAGAATTCCGGCACCAATCTTGTTTTAAGTGCCATTCAGGCAACTGATGAAATTCCTTTCCGCGTTACGCCTCTGATTTTCATCTCCACCCTCATCACCCATCTTTTTGGTGGATCTGCTGGTCGTGAAGGTGCTGCTCTGCAGGTCGGAGGCTCCTGTGGTAATTTTATTGCAAAGTTGCTCAAGTTTGATGAGAAAGATACCAGAATCCTGATCATGTGTGGAATGAGCGCCTGCTTTTCCGCTATCTTTGGAACACCTGTCACAGCTGCTATCTTTTCAATGGAAGTGATCAGTATCGGCATAATGTACTATGCAGCGCTTGTTCCATGCGTATTGTCTGCATTTATTGCTTCCTATACCGCAAAGCTGGTCGGGGTACAATCTTCGCACTATACCATTGGCGACATTCCGGACCTGAATCTTCTGACCGGAAGCAAACTGATCGTAATGGCCGCAATGTTCGGAATCATGAGTATTATTCTTTGCTACTCTCTGCACAAGTCAAATGACCTGATGCAGAAGTACCTGAAGAATCCCTACATAAAAATCATTGTATCCGGTCTTGCAATCATTGCCATGACCTACCTTTTCCAGACTAGAGCTTATCTGGGTGCCGGTGCTCCAATGATCGTCCAGAGTTTCTCTGTTCATGCGGTATGGTACGCATTTCTTCTAAAGATCCTTTTTACCTCCATCACTTTGTCTGGTGGATTTAAAGGTGGTGAGATTGTCCCGACCCTGTTCGTTGGTGCAACCTTTGGCAGTTTCATCTGTCAGTTCTTCGGTTTTCCACCTGCTCTTGGTGCAGCCTGTGGTATGGTCGGTCTCTTCTGCGGTGTAACCAACTGTCCAATCACTTCACTGATGATGGCCTATGAGCTTTTTGATGCACATGCTATTCACTATTGCCTGATCGCGATCGCCATCAGCTACCTGTTATCCGGCTACAGCAGCTTATATAACAGCCAGCGTATTGTATATTCCAAATTTAAGACCGAATTCATCAATATAAATGCGAATAAATAAACCAGGGCATTTCATATACACCTGTTGCAGCTACAATGGATCTAACAACAAATAACAATAAAAAAAGCCATATACAGTTTTCTTATATGCATTGTCCAAAGACAATCTGCATATAAGAAATCGCTGTATATGGCTTATTTTTTATTTTGGAATGGACTTACCATGAAGACTTACTACGAGCCCAGGTAAAATCTTGTCAGTGTTTCATATTCCTGATTAATTGCCTGAATTAATGCATTATCCCCATTCATATTATCTGGATGATAGATCTTGATCAGATCACGGTACCTTTTTTTCAGAGACTGGGTATCCTGTACGCCTTTAAAGAAGATCTTTACATTTGCACTGATCGTCTGACTTTTTCTGGCTTCCCGGTAGACCTTGTCACGAAAAATAGATTTTTCCCGTTCAAATTTCTGCTGGTCAGCGACCAGTTTTCGCGTTTCTATCTCCAACAGCTGCCACTCTTTATCAAATAAACTCTTCTGTCCTTCCAGCTGCTTGCGTAAAAGTGTATTCTTACGCTGTTGTTTTTCGAGAAGCTTTTTTTGAATATCCAGTAGTTTTCGCTCTTCATCGATCGCCTGTTTCTCTGCTCCGACGCGAATGTTCTCACGAAACAGCCACTTCTTTTTTTCTTTCCATTCTTCCTGGGTTAATGAATCAAAATCCTCCATAGTCCCTCCATTACTCCTTAACAAACACGCTTAGACAGCACTGTGGAACCAGAACACCTTTACTGGTTCACAACAATCTTTTGTCCTCAATGTATGCTTTACTCCCGCACCTGCAATAAAAGAATCGCCTGCTTTAATTGGGAATTCAAGATCATCCAGTTTAGCGAAGCCTTCACCTTCTAATACATAAAAACCTTCCTGATCCGCATGTGCACCTGGATGATCACTAAATTCATGAGATGCATATACACTTATACCTGAACAGCAACCCGCAACACAGCCATTTTCCGCTGTTAACAGCTTATATCCGCGCTGATTTTCTCCCTGCTGTTCTATTACCTCTTCTTTTGTTATATATGGCTTCATTTGTTCGTTCCTCCATAACTTTGCTTCCTATATGATTATAGCAAAATGGCAGTAACCATATATTTCTACAGTTACTGCTCATTGTGCATCGGATTGGTTCTGTAACCACTTGGGACAGAACTTCCCGATTATTTATTTTTGCATCTTAAAATTTCAGTATAAGCAAGAAGGAATGGACCAACGCCCTTTGCATCATCTTCTACAACTGGTTCAGACATATAGTAATCATATGTACCAGGTCTGTTATTATTACCACCAAGACCGGCAACCAGACAGATTCCACCCAGAGACATTTCTCCTTCTTTTGTTTTGAGGTACTTGCTGCAGATACCATCCATAGCTTTCTGACCATATGCGCGGTAGCTTTCTGGCAGATAGCCGAGTCTGACACCTTTGAGAAGTGAATATGCCATAATTGCACTACCACTTGTCTCAAGATAATTCTTTTCCATACCACCAAAGTTTACTACCTGATACCACATACCACTTTCATCCTGATATCTGATCATAGCATTCATCAGATCCACATATGCATCCTTTAACATCTTGCACTGTGCAGCGTATTTCTCATCTTCTTTATCCACTTTATCAAGAGTATCCAGAAGTGCCATAGAATACCAGCCAATTGCTCTAAGCCAGATATTCTGAGAAAGTCCTGTAACCTTATCACACCAGAACATCTGCTTTGATGTATCGATTGCATGATAGTACAGACCATTCATAGGATTTCGCATGTTCTCAATTACAAATTTGAACTGATTAAAGATATCATCATAGTTCTTCTTGTTATTAAAACGTGTTTCATATTCCATATAAAATGGCTGTCCCATATACATTCCATCAAGCCATACCTGCTGTGGATAAATGTTCTTATGCCAAAAATTACCTGATTCTGTTCTTGGCATCAGTTCGATCTGACTATAAATCAAATCAATGGCTTTTCTATACTTTTCTTTTCCTGTAATATCATACAGTTCAAAAAGTGTTTTACCCGCATTTACATTATCAATATTCTTTTCGTTGACATCATAACCATCAATAGTTCCATCATCGTTGACACGATAATCAATGAAATCATCTGCAAATTTCAGATACTTTTCATCCTTAGAAATTGCATACATTTCAAGAACCGCTTTGATCATGCACCCATCTATATAATTCCAGGTTGATTTACCACCGGATTTGAGTTTTTCAATATTCCACATAGGTACCTGTGGCGTACTTTTCTCCAATAATTCATCAATATACTTTACAATAACGTCCATACTTATCTCCTTTTATTAGTCAAACTTAACTCAATTTTACCTTATAAAATTACCTTTTGCAACAAAACTTTGCTTCATATGCAGACAGTTTACAGAAAATGTGTTATTGTAAGCAGAATTATTTGTTCTTTTGTTCATCCTGTACTTTAATTTCTCTAATTTCTTTTGTTCTGATTTCTTTACAGATTGCATCAATAAATGCATCGAGATCCTTCTGTCCCTCATCGCCTTCATATCTGCTTCTTACAGAAACCTTATTCGCATCCTGTTCTTTTTCACCAACAACGAGCATGTAAGGGATCTTATCCAGTCTTGCTTCACGAATCTTGTAACCAATTTTTTCAGCTCTGCTGTCAACTGTTGCAAGAATGTTATTTGCTTTTAATTCTTCAAGAACCTTATCTGCATAGTCTTTGTATTTATCTGAGATAGGAAGAACTCTTACCTGTTCTGGACATAACCATGTTGGGAAAAGACCAGCATATTTTTCAATTAACCATGCAAGTGTTCTTTCATAGCATCCCATTGATGTTCTGTGAATGATATAAGGACGTACTTTTTCGCCATTTTGATCGATATAATACATATCAAAGTTTTCTGCGATTGCACAGTCTAACTGAATTGTTACCATTGTATCTTCTTTTCCGTATACGTTCTTAGCCTGGATATCTACTTTAGGACCATAGAATGCAGCTTCGCCTTCTGCTTCTGTAAATGGAAGGTTCTTTTCTTTTAAGATCTGACGGATTGTGCCCTGTGTTGATTCCCAATATTCTTCATCGCCAAGATATTTTTCTTTATTGTTAGGATCCCATTTTGAAAGACGGTAAGTAACATCCTGATCAAGTCCTAATGTCTTTAAGCAGTATTCTGCCAAATCAAGACATCCCTTAAATTCGTCATTTGCCTGGTCTGGTCTTACAATTAAATGACCTTCAGAAATTGTGAACTGTCTGACACGAGTCAGTCCATGCATTTCCCCTGAATCTTCGTTACGGAATAATGTAGAAGTTTCACCATATCTACAAGGCATATCTCTGTAACTCTTTGGACTTGCCTTAAATACATAGTACTGGAATGGGCATGTCATTGGACGAAGAGCAAATACTTCATCATCTTTTTCTTCATCACCAAGTACGAACATACCATCTTTATAATGATCCCAGTGACCAGAAATCTTATATAAATCTGATTTTGCCATAAGAGGAGTTTTTGTTCTCATATAGCCACGTTTTTCTTCTTCGTCTTCGATCCATCTCTGTAATGTCTGGATCATCTTTGTTCCCTTTGGAAGCATCAGTGGAAGTCCCTGTCCAATTACATCAACAGTTGTGAATAATCCCATTTCACGACCGAGCTTGTTATGATCACGAAGTTTGATATTTTCAAGGTGCTCAAGATATTCTTCGAGATCTGCTTTCTTTGTATATGCTGTACCATAAATTCTTGTCAGCATTTTGTTCTTTTCTGAACCTCTCCAGTATGCACCTGAAGAACTGATCAGTTTAAATGCTTTGATTGGTTTTGTGCTCATAAGATGAGGACCTGCACAAAGATCTGTGAAATCTCCCTGGCTATAGAAACTGATTGTTTCTCCTTCTGGAAGATCTTCGATCAGTTCTACTTTGTATGGTTCATTTCTGTCCTGCATAAATTTGATTGCTTCTTCACGAGGAAGTTCAAATCTCTTGATTTCAGCTCCTTCTTTGATGACTTTCTTCATCTCAGCTTCGATCTTATCAAGATCTTCTCTTGAAAATGGTTCATGTTCGAAATCATAATAGAAACCATTGTCAATAGATGGTCCAATTGCAAGTTTTGCATTTGGATATAATCTCTTAACTGCTTCTGCAAGTACATGTGATGTTGTATGTCTGTAAGCTGCCTTACCTTCTTCATCATTAAATGTGAGAATACTTAATTCACAGTCACTATCAACAACTGTTCTTAAATCTACCACCTCACCGTTTACTTCGCCGGCACATGCCATTCTTGCCAGACCTTCACTGATATCTTTTGCGATATCGATCACTGACATTGCCTGTGCATATTCCTTTACACTTCCATCTTTTAATGTGATTTTCATCTGTTTTCTCCATTCCGCGCCTGTCTGCGCATTCTATTTTTTATTACTGTTTGAAACAGGAAATTGAATTCCTGCTGGATCATCTAATTCATTCGTGAATTTTCATTCCTTATGCATTGGTTTTATGCAACCCATTTCCATTTGCATTGTGATTGCCATCATAACTCTTATAACCGGTCTTGATAACATTGTGGTCGCCGTTCACTACGACTTTTCCCACACTTTTCGTACATATAAGAGCAACAATAATACCTGCAAGAAATCCTGCAGCTGCCGTAAACACTGCCTCTTTCTTAATTAAGCCCTTCATAAAGTCTTTCATTTTTCTTCACCCCTTTTGGATAAGCCGTACTCTGTATCCATTTCCGGTCTTATAAATTCTGGTAAATAAAAAAGTCCCTGCCATATACCTAAGTATATGGCAAGGACGAAGATTCATTCCGTGGTTCCACCCTGCTTGTACATAAATTTTCCTGCATAACTGAAGCTGCCTAGTTCTCCATGCGTAGCTCCTATCTGCTTTCTATGTACCGCTCTTTCGATTATAACGGAATCACCGGCCTGGATTAGAGGCACTCCGAGGTAGTCTTCACATATCTTCCAATAAGATGCTTCCAGCAATTGCATCTCTCTCTGGATCTTCCAACATGTTACTCGTCTCATCAACGTATTTACAACATTCATTATATCATCAAGATATTTTTTGTCAACAAAGTTTTTTATTCGATCATTCCGTGTGTCAGGAACTCTCTTTTTCATGCATTTTCACTGGAATCCGTAAAGAACTCCTGAATACGGGGTGCCAATCTTTTCCCTTTTCTGTTACCGTCATTATACAGTGCCTGTATTTTTGCTAAATCTTTTTCCAGACGACTGAAGCCATCCGTATGATCCGGTCTGATCACTATGATCCTTCCCTCTTTTTCATACTGTTTTAACTTGTCAAGACATGCATTATAGCGTTTTGCTCGAAGTACCAAGTCTTTTGCAAGCTCCGGATATTTCTTATACATTTTTGCAATTCTTCTTGTAGATTTTGAAGTCGTTTTTCTGTAATCCGGCTGACGGGTCAGTACAACAACCACACGGTCACATCCATCCTTAAATGCCTGCTCTACCGGAATAGAATCACTGAGTCCACCATCCATATATGGTGTTTTATTCAGATAGACATATGGGAATAACATTGGCAGCGCACAGGTTGCCCGTAACAGCATAAAATTTTTGTCAAATGGCTGAAATTCCTTGTACTCCGGTCTACCTGTCTCTACATTGGTCACGACGACCTTAAATTCCCCCTGATACTTTGAGTAAGCAATAGCATCAAACGGTACCAGCTCATTTGGAATTTTATTATAAGCGAACTGCAGATTATAATAACTTCTGTTCCTTGGATTCAAAAGATTTCTGAGTCCCATATATTCTTTACTGTGAGAATATGTCTTAACGATCTTCAGATCTCTGCCCTTCTGTTTTGCCAGATAGGAGGCTGCATATGCCGCTCCTGCTGAAACACCGATTACATAGTCCGGTTCTATCCCTGCATCTATAAATGCATCCATGACACCGCATGAAAATATGGTACGGAACGCACCGCCCTCAAATACGATTCCTGTCTTCATAACTTTAGTTGCCTCCATTTCTGTCATATATCTGTTCATTGATGGCATGACACTGTAACGACATTTCCAAACGCACAAGGCCTCATTCGCTTACGCCTGATTGTGTCACCCACTTACAGATTCTGACCTGAATATGAATGAATTATAACATAATCTATGGTATTATGTAAGGAATTAACATTTATTTTATAATTACTGACTATGGAGGTATGCTATGCAGAAAGCAATACAGGACAGACTGACTGCACTGTCCGAAGAAAAATATAGACAGTTCAGTTCGGCCTTAATACCAGGGACCAGCAATATGCTCGGAGTCCGTCTTCCTCAGATTCGTGCCCTTGCAAAAGAGCTGGTAAAGGAAGGCAACTGGAGAGAACATTTACAGCCGGATCACGATCTATATTTTGAAGAACTCATGTTACGGGGCATGCTGATTGGATATGGATCCATGAAAGATAAGAACATGGAACTCAAGGAGATCATCTCCATGATGAAGGCGTTCATTCCACAGATTCATAACTGGTCTGTCTGTGACAGTTTCTGTACCAGCATGAAAATCATTCGTAAGAACCGAGATGTATTCTGGGAATTTTTGCAGCCCTATTTATATTCAGAGAAAGAATTTTATGTCAGGACCGGATATATTCTATTGCTGAATCATTTTATCAAATGCGATGCAAGTGGACAAGAAATCCACAGAAAAAAGTGTGTTACCATAACGGATCTGTCAAATCCTGTCCCCGCTGATGGAATGTATACAGAGCAGATCTTTTCCACTCTGAACCGTCCATTTTTGCAGGGATACTATGCGCAGATGGCGGTTGCATGGCTAATTGCGGAACTTTTTGTCATCTATCCCGCCCAGACGATGCAATTTCTGAAAAGCAGTCCAGCACTGGATACTTTTACTTATCATAAAGCTTTACAAAAAATATGCGAATCACATACTCCAGACGATGAGGTCAAAGTACTGATTCGCAAATTGAAACGTAAATAAACACAACGACGAACTTTAGAAATTGCCAGTCAGAAAATCCTTCATAATTCCCACAGCTTCTCTGACCATATAATTTACGAACAGAATATTATCTGTTCGTGCAGGAATGGTCGTCACATTTGTAAATCCTCTTGCCTTTGCAAGTTTTTTGGCACGGTACAAATGAAAATCACTCGATACAATACCCAGCAGCGCATTCTGATCATCGATCAGCTCTGCGCTGTATTTCATATTCAGATATGTATTTGTCGATCTGTCTTCCATCAGGATTCTATCCTGACTGATGCCCTCTTCTACCAAATAGTCTTTCATTGCCTGCGCCTCGGAGATATCTTCTCCCTCTCCTTGTCCACCAGAAACAATAATCGTTGTCTGCTCATTTTCCATTGCATAGTTGCATGCTGCTTCCAGTCTGCGTCTAAGTGATTTTGTAATTCTTGTTCCACGGATCTGTGCGCCAAGCACGATGATATACTGGCAATCCGGTTCAGGTTCTGTATGCATGCTCGTGATAACGAGGGATTCCAGCCAGATAAAAATGCCAAAGCAAATGATCACTACTGCTGAAAATATAATACGCACTGGTACCGCTACCTGAATATGGTGGTACCTGATCAGATGCAGTACTGTAAAAATCAGTCCAAATACTACTGCTGCCACCAGCCACATGAATACGAACTCCGAACCAAAGCCGGCATAATTTACACATAATATATAATAAACAAGACAAACCAGGGATAATCCCAGCCATAAATAACTCATTTTTGTCTTTCGTCCTCCATTACTCGTTCAATCCACGGGCACAGTATTCATCATACGTAATCCCCATTTCATAAACCTTTGTTGCTGTTTCCACACCTACATAGCGGAAATGCCATTCTTCTGACTGATAGCCAGTAATATGAATCGTCTCCGGCAGATAGCGGATAATAAATCCATATTTATGAATATTGTCCTTTGCCCACTGATACTCTTTTGTGGTTCCGAACTTATCATAAGCGGTCGTTGGATTCTTTACATCGATTGCCAGTCCTGTCTGATGTTCAGAGTAGCCCGGTCTTGCACTATACGTATCTGCATCTGCAACACCATCCTGCTTTACATAGTTATCATACAATGTCTGCTGATAAGCGTAGCTTCTGTATCCTGATGCTCCCAGGATCGTGTATCCATCTTTTTTCGCTGCTGCGCAAAGATCATCAAAAGCATCTGCAGCTTCTTTTCTCAATTTCAGACCTGCTACAGCTGAATTCGATGCCGTTACTTCTACCAGATCCGATGGCACATAGTCCGAAGATAGCTGATGATACTTATTACAAAGCACCAGAATGTTCTCTGGATCCGTAATTGCCGTACTGTTTGCATAGAAATCCTGATCCAGACCGATATTAACATACGTAACAACATCTTCCATGGACAGATCGGGATTTTCTGCTGCATATGCCTCATATTCTGATAATTTTGCCTGTGCATAGTAGGACACATTTGCGTAAACAGGAAGTGCTTCCTGTGTTACAGTTTCCTGTGCACTTTGTTGTGTATCTGTTTCATCTTTCTTCGTATTGCCACAGCCCGCAAGTGCCAGTGTAGCTACTGTCAATGTAAGTAACAATATTTTCTTATTCACTCTTTATTCTCCATCTTCTTAGTTCTATTTTTTATGCATACATCCAAAATTCATTCAGAAGGTCTGCTGCCATTTGTCTTCCTGACTTATTTTCTGCTTTACTGCCTCTTGAGCTATTTTTCAGAAGCCGCCTGCACTTCTTCTGTCATTTTACGCTGCAGTTCTCTTTCATATGCAGTTGCATCAAGTGGCAACTGTATTTTTTCCTGCCTCCAGGCTGACAGATATGCGGCATTGGTCAGTTCCAGCGCATGCTCTCCCTCTGTTCCCGGTGCAATCAGCATTCTTTTACTATCTGCATCTTTTTCATTGCCTTCCCGTGCCAAAACTGCAGATGCAAAATTTTCTAACATGGCATCGTATGGTTCTGCCTGACATAAGAACTCTTCCTTCTGACAGCTCGTCGTCAGCTTCTGTCTGGAATTTTCGTCTGTCGTTCTGCCATATGCATCCGAATCCATACTGTTCTTCCACAGCGTCAGCGTATTGTCCTCAAGCAGGATCTTCCCTTTTGTCCCTACAATTTCCAGACGTTCCTCCCAGACTGATTCGCCTGTCGTTAGCAGGAAAACACCTGTCATTTTATCTGGATAAGTCATAAGGACTGTGGCTTCATCGTCCACTTCAAAATCATTATATTTGCCAAATGGAATCTCGGCATAAACAGACTGTGGCATCCCGAACAGCCACTGCCAGATATCCAGAAGATGCTGTCCCTGATTGATCAGTGCAGCACCACCTTCGCCATTCCAGCTGCTTCTCCAGCTTCCGCCCTGATGATAATGCGCGGTTCTGTAATATCTGGAATTTACCAGCATAACCCTGGTAATACGACCAAGTGTCCCCTCTTCTAACAATTCTTTGATTCTTCGATACTTCTGATACATGCGCTGATGAAACATCATGGCAAAAACCCTGTCTGACGACTCCGCCAGTTCATTCATCTTTTTCACAGAAAGAAGTGATATGCCTGCCGGTTTATCGCAAAGCACATGCTTTCCAGCCGATAAAGCCTGCATGACCAGCTCTGGATGCGTTTTATGTGGTGTAACCACCTGTACCGCATCAAATACATCGCCATGCTCATAAAGTGCCTGTGCATTCCGAAAAACCTGAACCGTCTGATTCAAATTCTGTTCTGCCCATGTTCTGCTTTCTTCACTTCTGCAGACCACTGCAGACAGGCATGCATGGGCAATTTTATCTTCCTGTAGCAGTCTGGCATACTTTTTGCCCATACTTCCAGTCCCGATCAATGCAATTCTCACTTTGTTCTTTTCCAAGTCTTCTCCCTCCTGTTCTTCTCAAAAATCTGATGTTTTGTAGTTTGCAATTGCAATCTATTCATTTTCTTTATATCTCATTTACTGTATATCTCATTTACTGTATATCATTACTTTATATCATTTTCTTTATATCTCATTTTCTTTTTTCCTCACTTTGCCGAACCACTGCATCCATAATTGCAAGCGTTCTGACTGCCGCGTCGATCGTACCTGAAAATGTACCTGTTCCCAACAGTTCATTTACAATTTCCTGCTCCATTTTCATTCCGACATGACAGGAATCTTCAATTATAAATTCCTTTGTCTCCTGAGAATTGGTCAGTATGACAGGCTTATCATTGTGAAAGAAATCAAATGAGATTCTGCCATTCTCTCCTATTATCGTGACCAGATCCACAGGCTGGCTGCAATGATAATTCCAACTACCACTGCCAATTACACCTGATTTGTACAAAAGATTCATACTGATCGAATCAAAATAATTGCACTCGTTATCCAGGGATGCCGTTACCGCGTCAAAAGAACTGACCTCCCCAAAAATCTGATCAAAGAAATCAAACATATGAATATCCGTCTCAGTAAATATATTTCCTCCAGATACTGTTGGTTGCATTCTCCACTGTGTCTGGTCAGTTTCCGATCTTGCTGCCCGTGTCACAGAGAACATCTGTACAGTGCCAATTGCACCCGTATCCAGTAAATCTTTCACTTTTTGAAATCTGTTCATACTTCTTCTATAAAATGCTACAAACGCTTTCTTGCCTGCCACATGAAATGCCTTCTGAATTTCTATCCCGTCTGACAAAGTCGTTGCCAGAGGTTTTTCTATCAGACAGTGTTTTCCTGCTTTTGCACATAGTAATGCATATTCCTTATGTTTATCCGGTGTCGTTGCAATATATACGATATCTATCTCCTGATCAGCAAGCAGTTCTTCTACCGAGTCATAGACCCGCCCCTGCTTGTGTCGTAAGACCCAGTTGGTTGCTTTCTCCTTTGTTCTGTTCCAAATCCCCTTTAACTGGGAATTCTGTGCCAGATACAGTCCCGGACCATTTTTGACTTCTGTAACGTCTCCACAACCGATCATGCCCCAGGTAATTGTATTTTTCTCCATCTATTCTCCATCCTTACTATGTCTGTTCCAATTCATTCTCTATTTTTTAGGCTGCAATTTTAACAGCTACTTTTTAATCACAATAAAAAAGCTATATGATCTTGTCTGTATTAAGACTCTATCATATAGCATTTTACCCATATTTACTACTGTTTTTTCATCGGATCTAAAATTCATCCAATGACCATTTTTTCAAATACTTCTACAAAGCGCTCATTATCTTCATCTGTTCTTTTACCAGAGCACTTCAGATGATTGCGTGAGGATGCCCTGCGTTGCTTTCTGGCAATATGTCTCTCCCATAAAAGTCTGTCTATATTATCCTGCGTATATTTTTTTCCGGACTGATGAATCGCATTTGCTCCTTTGCTCAGGGCCATCGCCGCAACTCCATAATCCTGTGTCACTACAATATCTCCTTTGTCACAAAGATTAATCAGTGCAAAATCCACTGCATCTGCGCCAGCGCTGATCACCTTAATTTCACTATACTCCGAATGCAGGATATGACTGGTATCACATAATAAAATTACCCGGATGTCATATTTTTCTGCTACACTTTCTATTTGTCCGATCACCGGACATGCATCAGCATCTACTAAAACTTTCATGATTACTATGTTACTGCCTGAGACAGCAACCCCCTCCCTTTTATCACTGTTTATTTTGCGATCATTCTGATGTAGCCGAATCTGATTACTGCAATACAAAAACATACGACTGCTGCAATGAAAAACAACAGATAATTTCTGCTGTCCGATCCTGCGATCTGATAGATACCTTTCAGACAAATTCCCGCCGTAAGCGCTGCAATTGCAGAGTTATACAGATTATACATCATTCTGTCCATCTGATGTATTTTAAACAGATATTTTAACACTGCAAATACCAGCATTCCACCGATCAGTGGAACCAGAAACATCAGACTCATATATACAGATGACACACCGTGTCCAAATAACGTATAAATATATCCGGCACCTGCACATAAAACTGCGCAGACACCATATGTACTGACAGCCTTTGCGTTGCTGTCCTTTCTACATTCCCTATTATGCACATTTTCTTCTCTAATATCCGACATATACAATATCACTCAGCTTCCTTTCTCCACTCGATTTGCCATCGGTTGGATTGTTGACCACCAGACCCTGGAACCACATGGTAGAAGAACCTCCGCCATCGAGATTGTAGGCAATGCTACATCCCTGATCCATCATGATCTGGGCCAATTCATAAAGTGAAAGTCCCTTATCGGCACTTGTTCTGCCATCAGAGACAACTAACTTATAATGCAGATTGTCTACAATTCCAATTGCCGTTCTCGGATTACTGGTCTTAGACTGCTCCACTTCATCCGATTCCGATACACTGACTGTTCCCGAAGAAACAAGTGCCGGGCCAAATGAAAGGATCTGCTTCACTCCTTTTGCCTGTAATGTATTGATATCTGCCGTCTTTTCATTTAATAATGCAAATGAACCATCCTCATAGATTGCCAGATCATCATAATCTGCATTCTCCTTCACGCTTGATCTGTAAATAACCCCGTTTCTCAGAACAAATCCCGAATTACGAAATCCATAATAATCTCCGTTGATTGCAAGAATTGCATTATTTGCGGATGCAATTGCTGAGGTGGTCGCTGTTATATTCTTTCCAAATGTATCATTGGCAAATGCCGTTTTTAAATAAGAACTATCCTTGATCACAACATCTGCAATATAAACAGATGTTTCATATTCTCTGATCTTCTGGATGCTGATTGCAATGTTATCATCCTCATAAGAAGTATCAGTAGACGTGTAATTCTGCAGGCTGTGCGTCTCTTCCTCTTCTTTTACCACGATCTGCTGTGCCCTTGGAATGACAAAAGCATCCAGGATGCACCAGCCAAAGAGCAGCACCATTGAAAGACCATAGATTCCGGCCCACAAATACGGTCTTTTTAGGAATCCACTTTTCAAATATTATCACACCTTTCCCATTTCGAATCATTTTTCTATTTGTAATAATTCGAGTATACAGGATAATTGTGTAAAATTTATGTTATTCCCGTTATTCAGGAAGATAATTTCCATAGATATCAAAATCGTCGTAGATCACATGCCATTTATTTGTTGCACCAGCGGTTACTGTAACAAAATGTCTGCCGTTCTTCTCTGCATAACTTACCAGACAGTTACCCGATTCGTCTACATAACCAGTCTTTCCCGCTTCAATCGTGACTCCCGGTACCTCATTTCCATACATTCTGGAAAACATGGTGCTGGTCAGAGAAATCCCCTGCGGATGCTGCTGTGTACTCTCTGTTGTATGCTGATAGGTAGAAAGCACCTTTGCACAGGTCTCATTTTTCATTGCATATTCCATGATCATCGCCATCTCTGTTGGGGTTGTATACTGCTCATCATCATATAATCCCGATGGATTCACAAAATGCGTATTGGTCAGCCCCAGATCCTCACATTTCTGATTCATCAGCACTGCGAACTCTTCTGTAGAGCCTGCTGTCATCTCTGCAAGTGCCTCTGCAGCATCTGCACCTGATGGCAGAATCAGCCCGTAGAGCAGATCTTCCACACTAATTTCTTCTCCCGGATCAAACCCCGCACGTGAAGCCTGTGCCTTGATCAATGGTGTAATCAGGTCTGCACTCATCGTATATCGCTGTTGCAGATCCTGCAAATGCTCTACTGCCACAATAAGCGTCATTACTTTTGTCATTGATGCAGGAATAATTCTGGTATCGTGTTCCCTTCCTGCAATCACTTCATTTTTTTCTACATCAAGTACTGCTATGTAGGGACTATGTACAGTCTCTGAGGTAATTTCCTCATAATCTACGCTGACTGATGGGTAGACTGGCGTATTTTTCTGAGGTGCATTCAAATGCTCCTGCAGTGTTGCCGTCTCTTCCTCACTGACTGCAACTGTCTTTTTCCCCATTGTCTCACTGATCTTAAGGCCACCGCCCACAACCAATGTCAATGCAGCTGCAAGAGCCAGACCTTTGAGAATTTTTTCTCTTCTATGCTGTCTGGCTCTTCTTTTTCTAATTTTTATATAAGACTCAGAATATTTTTTCTTCTGAATAGTTGTTCTTTTTGCCATCTCTTTCGTTCCTCTAATCCTTTGCGTTGTAATTAGCGGTTAATATTATACACGAATTTGACAAGCTTGTGTAGTCCCATACATAAATTTCAAAGATTGTTTCTATTTTTGAAACTTCTTCTGTGTGAGAGTACCGACTATGACACTAAGAATGATCGTGGCAACCATATCAGGAAGCGTATTTCCGACTGGAATGTCCACGGTCATCAGATAACGATATAGAACAAATCCAGCAACCCAAACGAGCAGGTTACTGAACTGAAATGCCTGCTTAAAACAATTTCTTTTCAAAATAAAATAGTCTGCAATCTGAATTGCGATCATCGGCGCAAAAACAGATTCAATCAAATAGAGAAAGTCTGTGATATCATCCATTGGAAATACAATTGCACCCGCTGTTCCAATAACTGTCACGATAATTGCAGCCCATCTTCCACTGATCTTTGTGCTAACAGATTCTGCTGATACCCCTGCTGAATATGCATCCAGAAATGTTGTCGTTACGGTGGAAAAAACAATGATCAGCAGACCCGCAATACCAAGTCCTGCCTTGACCATGATCTGCGCAACATCCGATTCATTCGTATAGATTGCTGCTCCCATACCAATTACATACATCCAGCAGCTGACAATTCCGTAGGTCACTACACTGGCTGCCGTTGCTTTCACAGGTTTTTCTGCCTCTCTTGTATAATCACTGATCAGCGGCAGCCAGGAAAGTGGCATGGCTACTGCCAGTTCGACAGCTGCGCCAAATGATAATGTATCCTCCGATACCACTGGTGTCTGCTCTCCAAAGAAAATAACTTTGCAAAGCACGAGCGTCAGAATAAAAAGTGCTGTCATCGCAATGGTATTGACTTTTCCGAGGTTGGTAATTCCAATCAGGATCCAAAGAATGATCATTGCTCCTATGACCAGACACCACACCCAGGCGCCCGTATGTACAATACCGTTTGTTGCCTGTGCTCCGTCATAGATCATGATTGCGGTCCAGCCGACCAGCTGCAGTACATTTAATATTGAAAACAGAAGGCTTCCCTTCTGTCCAAAACTCATTTTCACTGTTTCCATTGAACTTTTTCTCGTGCCTGCACCGATCAGTCCAGCCAGGAACAGCCCAATACATCCGATCAGATGTCCAATTACGATTGCCAGAAATCCTTTTGCAAATCCAAGTGGTGCGAAATAAGTGCCTGTCAGTATTTCTGCGATGGAAACACCCGCACCGAACCAGATCAGCGCGTTACTAAATATCGATGTTCTTTTTTCCTCCATGTCAATCCTCCAAATGTCTCTCTTTTCTAATGTATCCTAATATTCTCCATTTACCGCATAGGCATGGTTCATTGGTCCACTGCCACTGCCCAGATCAAGCATTGCTTCCAATGCTCCAGATATGTAATTCTTTGCCTTTTCAACTGAGGTATCCAGATCACGGCCTTTTGCAAGATTTGACGCAATTGCGCTGGACAGTGTGCATCCCGTTCCATGTGTATTGGAATTTTGAATTCTTTTTCCATTGAACCAGCGATACTCTCCATTTCGATATAAAAGATCGTTGGCATCATTGAGTTTATGTCCGCCCTTACAAAGAACAGCACAGCCATATTCCCTGCTGATCTTACCTGCTGCTGTAATCATATCCTCTGCAGTTGTGATCTTCATTCCGGAAAGGACCTCAGTTTCCGGAATATTCGGTGTAATTACCGTTGCTAGGCCAAGCAGACATTCTTTCAGTGTATCAATTGCATCATCACTGATCAGTTTCGCTCCGCTTGTTGCAACCATGACCGGATCAACTACTATATTTTTTGCATGATATTTTTTCAGACACTCCGCGATCACTTTGATCAGCTCTGATCCTGATACCATTCCAATTTTTACTGCATCCGGATAAATATCCGTGAATACAGCATCCAGCTGCTGGGTCAGGAATTCCGGACTTACCTCCGATATGCCAGTTACTCCTGTTGTGTTCTGCGCTGTCAGTGCTGTAATTGCACTCATTGCGTATACTCCATTTGTTGTCATTGTTTTGATGTCTGCCTGTATTCCTGCGCCACCACTTGAATCACTGCCTGCGATTGTTAATGCTGTCTTCATCATTTCCTCCATTTCCATGCCAGTAAACGATACAATGGTAATAAAAAAACTGCATGCATACCAATCAAAGTATACATACAGTTCAAACTGCTTCCTATATCCCTACGTTGGCATTATCCAAATCAGGTTATGGGTTAAAGCCTCTGGCTTACTCTCAGCCCACATGTGTGAGCACCCCTTTAATCTAATACGATTTTTGTTGTACAAATTCTTTATCATTATACTACGTTAATTTTACATTTCAAGAAAAATATGAATTTTTTTCCATCTTCTCTGTCCTACTCCTTCTTATTCTCCCGTCAGATGAACCGAGATCCAGTCATGATGTACAGCTGGAAGAAATTTTTCAAAAACATCCTTTGTTCTGATTTTCAGGCTCGACGTATTGATGCACGGATGACAGCCAAGGTACTCCCCCTGGAACACATCTTCATCAACAAGTAGTTTTACCCGGTTATCGGTATCATTCATTAGTCCCATGACACTGACCGATCCAGGTGCGATATTCAGGAATTCAAGCATCTGCTCCTCTGGTGCAAATGATAATCTCGCACTATGAATCTGACTGGAAAGTTCTTTTGTCTTAAATGGCTTATCGCCCGGCATCAGCAACAGATAAAAATCCGTTTTCTGCCTATTGCACAAAAATAGATTCTTGCAAATTAGCACATCCAAAGCCTTCCCTACCTGTTCGCATGCCTCCATCGTTGCTGCTTCCTCATGATCCACTCTCCAGTACTCTATTTTTAATCCATCCAGACAATCATAGACCCTGCTTTCTTTTTCCAATCTTTCTTCGCAGTTTTCAGGTCTTCCCATCTCAATTTTCATATCCAAGTTCCTCCGTGGTAATTTCTTCCGTTATTTTTATGTCAACCTCTGTATTTCTCTGCATTTTTTACGAACATTATAGCATCTTACCCCGTGTTTTTCATCTGTATTTTTCCGTCCACTTGTAACAATAACGTATAAATGTTAAAATATTGATGTATCTTATAAATAAAGGAGTATTATAAGGATAATTATGAAAACAAGAAAAGGGAAAGTTACTAAAATTAAGACTCTGACTTTTACCGCCTTCCTGTCTTTACTTGTGACTACAACAGCTATGCCGCTGTTTTCATACGCAACAACACAGGATGATCTTGATAATACGAATCAGCAGATTGATGATCTGAATCAACAGCAGGACGAACTTGAGGGAAATATCTCCTCTCTGAATTCACAGCTTACTGATGTTGCTGCCGATCTTGATTCTATTAATTCCCAGATTTCAGGAAAACAGAGTGAAATTGATGAACTAACTGTAAAGCTGGCTGAACTTGAGCAGTCAGAAGCAGAACAATACAGTGCGATGAAAAAGCGTATTCAATATATGTATGAACATGGGACCACTTCTTCTTTGGATCTTATTTTTTCTTCCAACAGTCTCAGTGAAGTACTGCAAAAATCTGAATATGTTGAAAAGATCAGTGAATACGATCGAAACATGCTGGAAAAACTGCATGATACCTACGTGACACAGTCCGAATACGCAGCACAGCTACAGGCGGATAAGGATTCTCTGGATGTATTGAAGGCAAATGCACAGGATAAGCAGAATAATCTGAATACACTTGTTGCATCTGCACAGACCCAATACGATTCCAACACCCAGAATATCTCTGATGCTGAAGAACAGGCAAAAGCTTTGGAAGCACAGCTCGAACAGGAACGAATCGCACAGGAAAAAATTGAAAGGGAAGCTGAGGAAGAAGCCAGACGCCAGGAGGCTGCTGCAGCTGCTGCCAGTGCTGGTACCGATTCATCGACCACTTCGGCTTCGGCCACGATCACTCCGTACACCGGATCCTATTCTGCATCTGATGTCGACATGCTCGCTGCTATTATTGAATGCGAAGCTGGTGGAGAATCGTACGAAGGTAAACTCGCAGTTGGAAGTACCGTGCTCAACCGTGTATCCTCTTCCAGATGGCCGAACAGTATTTCCGGTGTCATCTATCAGTCCGGACAGTTCACACCAGTTACCAGTGGACGTTTTGCGATGGTTTTAGCACGTGGCGCCAACAGTACCTGTTATCAGGCCGCACAAGAAGTGCTCGGTGGAAACATAACAATCAATGCTATTTTCTTTCATGTAAAGCAGGACGGCGAGACCGGTGGTACTGTCATCGGTAACCACATCTTCTTCTAACCTGCTTCACCTGCTCTTTTTGATGCAATGCCAACGAATGGATTTCCAGTCAATCTTGCTACATCAAATCGGGCATGATTCTAAGTGAATAAATTTACCAGACAAAAAGAGGCCGGAACACGATACCCTGTATCGTTCCAGCCTCTTTTTAAATCCACTGCTGTATGAGCAAATTCTACTCCTGTAAAAGAAGCTTTTCCAGAATCTCTGCTGCATCTTCCACACAGCCTGGGCAGCTTCTCAATACCTGCTTTGTTTCGATTCCTTTCAGATCCTTACAACGGATTGCCTGATTTTTCTCCTGAAAAGCTTTTACAACTTCTCTCGTATAGCGATAGGTATTTGCTTTTGAATCTGGTGCATTCAGATTTGCACTGCTGTGCATCAGTCCTAAAATTGTCACCGCACCACTAATTGCACCACATGTTGCTTCCATGCAGCCCATACCCGTACCAAATCCTTCAGTCATTTTAAACATCGTTGTTTCTTCTATTCCGGTAAGATCACAAAATGCACATGCTACCGCCTGGCAGCAATTATACCCTTTTCTGTGATTTTCAACTGCTTTTTTCGTTCTCTCTGACATCTTTATCCCTGCTTTCTGTACTTTGACTAATACCCCGCTTTTGCACGCAGTTCGACAGCATCAGTAATCGTAATCTTTCCCCGTCCCATGCAAATGATTCCCTCATCTTCAAAAGTCTTTAGCATACGGGATACCACTTCCCTTGCACTTCCCAGGTGCCTTGCGATCTGTTCATGCGTCAGATGAATTTCATTGGATTCCTCATAATTACTTTCCTCCAAAAGGAATCCTGCAAGTCGGACATCAAATGTCTGAAACAGAATCTGCTCAAGTACCCACATGATATCGGAAAGCCGCTCACTAAGCACCTCTTTCGTAAAATTGGCGAGCTCAATATTTTTCTGAGAAATGCGATTATACACAGCAGATGGAAGCAAAACTGTATCAATATCTGTTTCTGCACAGACCCACACATCAAATGTGATATTTTTTAACAAACATGACGCTGAAAAGATGCAGACATTTCCTTCTGTCAGCCGGAACAACGTTACTTCTTTGCCATCCTGTGTCACAATATAAGCTCTTGCCCGTCCGTTTTCTACCAGAAATAATCCTGAACAATCCTGCTGTCCTGCATGAAGGACTGTTCCCTTTGCAAAATGCTGTGTCCTTGCATGCTCACTGACTTCTGCTTTTTCTTTTTCTGAAAGATCATTCCAGAACGGAAGTTTTTCTACCATACTCATTCCTCTTTCCTATTTCTAAGAATGGATTTCTGCCTTAATCTGCTTTTGCGGTATCCTTACTATAACACTACAGAAATGCATTCTCTGTGACCAGGTCACATAACAATGAATGTTCCAGTTTTATGCCTGATCTGCCTCTATACTTTATTTCTAATTCTAACTTTTTTCTATACTAACCTTATCGGAATCTCTATACTATCCTAATTAGGACCTTTATTGTGATTCTTATCTGTTCTTATTAGATATCTATCCCAATTGGAATTTTTTCTAATTATACCTTTTTCTAATTGTATTTGTATCTAATTATACTTTTATCTAATTGTACCTGTATCTAATTATACCTGTATCTAATTGTACCTGTATCTAATTGTACTTGTATCTAATTATACTTGTATCTAATTGTACTTGTATCTAATTATACTTGTATCTATTATACTTGTATCTTCCCTAATCTGGATTCTACCATATTCCTCCTAAGAAAAAAAGAAAAATCCGGTTCCGCCTGTCTCACACCTCTGTGATTCCAGACCAAAACCGGATTTCTTCCTGTCAGCTTCTTGCTTATGTATTTTTATATTTATTTTTATATTTATATTACTTCATACTTTACTGCCTTACTGCTGATTTTTTACCACTTTATAATTTGCTTTTGCTGCACGTACATAGCTTATCACTGTTGATGCAGCACCAACAACAGCAAAGAAATATCCCATTGCAAGATCGCCATAGAATTCTCTTGTGCAGTCACTATATCTAATTAAATCCATCAAGTTTCGATATACATCAAAGAATGACAGATTTGCACGACTCTCTGACAATGCATCATATGCTTCCCATGTCCATCCGATCTGATTTGCAAAGTAAATCATGATAAGAGAAATGACACATACAATTACAATTCCTTTAATATCAACGTTTCCACCGAGCAGTTCATAACCTTTTGCTGCGCAGATCACCATGATAATACCTGAAATTGCTGCAATATATCCAAGTTTAAATATGATGACCCAGCATAATACGCCGAGAAGACTGCCGAGTAATGCACCAATAATACCTGGGATCACCTTTGATTTTTCATTCTGCTTCTGTTGTTTGTTTGCTTCAAATGCCTGCACGATTTCATTGCTGCAGTTACTACAGATGAAATGGCTCGTTCCGTTGATCGTATAGCTTTCAACAAATTCATCACCACAGATTTCACATCCTGTCGTATACATTTCTTTCTTCAGATATGCCACAACATCGGGAACACATTCGTTCATTGCTTTAAATACATTTTTACAAAAGCTTGGTACTACTTCCATGACAACTGTTGCATTTTCATAATAAATAGCTTTTACATTCTTTCTCGCAGCGCCAAAGTCAGCAAGAAAGCGTTTTAACATGGAATAATCATCATCCTTTTTACTTGCATTGATAATGACACGGTAAGCGTTCTGTGTAGCTCTGTTCACCGTAATATAAAATCCCTGATAGGTACCATAGGATGTGGATGCTGATCTTTTCTTAAAATCGGCATCTGGTAGAAAATTTTTAAAATTCTGCATTTTTCCATACTCCTTTTTTGTTCTGCTTTGAAAACAGCCTCTCCCAAACCGTTTTCCATCGATTTTAATACCGCCTGTAAATCAACCTTATTAGTATAACAAGGATATACAAAAATTTCCATTCGTATATTCTACCAATCTTTCTGATACTTTTTACCTATGTTTCGTATGCATTGAGCATTCTGCACTATAGAAAAAGTCACTTCTATCAAATAACTATTTTATATTTTAATTAAGTGGTTCCAGAATTTCATCTGCAAACTGCATAATTTCATTCCAATCTTTCCTGCTGGACTCATCAAAAGCTGCAATCACTCTACATCCAGCTGTCTTTGCCATCTTTACCTGCGTCAGTCCGTCTTCGTAAACAGTTGTATTTTCCGGACGAAACCCCATTTCACTACAGGTCTTAAGGTAGATCTGTGGTGTCCGTTTGCTCAGATTTAATTCTTCACTTGTCAGGATTCTCTGAAAATACTGATATACTCCAAGTCGTTCAAGTGCCGCACGTGCACAATGTTCATCTGATGTCGTCAGAATACACATCGTGGCACCACTCTGGGACAACTGTTGCAATAATGCCTTTCTTCCTGCTTTGAGAGGTATGACATTTTCATACTGTCCCTGAATGAACAATAAGATTCCTTTTTTGATTTCATCCACATTTTTCTGAGGAAGATAGGTATCTTTAAAATATGCTGCTGACTCTTCCAGTGTCATCATTTCAATGATTTTGGAAAGCCCTTTTTCCGGCTCTGCTCCACAGCTTTTTAAATACATACTTCCGAGATTTTCCCACACTGGCATGGAATCCAGCAGTGTACCGTCCATGTCAAATATTATATCTTTGTTCATGCAAAACTTCCTTTATCTAAAAACTTCTTTTGTTTTCTCTAAAAGTGCTGCCGTCGCCTGCCCAGGATCTTTTGCTCCAAATATGGCACTGATCACGGAGATTCCATCTACTCCGGTATCTTTCAGATAGGACATATTTTCCTGTGTAATCCCTCCAATTGCAACAATAGGGATATGTACTGCACTTGTAATCTGCAACAGTGTTTCCCGAGACATATCCTTAGCATCCTCTTTGGTATCCGTATGAAAAATGGCACCGATTCCTATATAATCTGCGCCCATCTGTTCTGCTCTGACTGCCTCGCTTAAATTGCCAGCGGATACCCCGATGATTTTATCCTCACCAAGGATTTGTCTTGCTTTACTGTACTCCATATCGCTCTGTCCAATATGGACACCATCCGCATCAATCTCCTTTGCAGCCATGATATCGTCATTTATGACAAATGGCACCTGATAGGCTTTTGCCAGCTTTTGAATTTCTCTTGCTTCTTCTACCATTTCCTTGTGATTAAAACTCTTTTCTCTCAATTGTAAGAAAGTTGCTCCATTTTTCAGGACATCCTCTACCTGGTCACTGAGTTTTGCACCGTTAAGCCAGTATCTATCTGTAATTGCATATAGCCGTAAAGCCTTCCTGATCTGTTTTTTGTACTCTTTATCTGTCATTTCCCGTCTGTCCTTTCCTTCTTCTGTCTCTATCAAGGCTCTAACACGTTCTTCTATCTTTTCTCAATTTTAGCACCTTTACAGAACAGTTCAGCGTCCATCTTGGCCATATAATCGATCAGATGCATACGCAGCGTATTGAAGCTTCCATCGCTTTCCAGCATCTTTTTATGCGCCAGTTCTCCTGCATATCCATATGCACTAACACCGATTGCAGTCGCTCTTAATATATCATCTGGATTCGCTGCAATAAAAACGCCAAGTGCACTTGACTGCATGCAACCAGTTCCTGTTATCCCAGCCATCATCGGGTGTCCATTCCGAATAATGTAGGCTTCCTTTGCATCCGCTACCACATCAATTGGACCACTGATTACAATGACCGTATCAAGCGATGCACTCAGCTGTTTTGCATAGGCAACGACAGCATCGATATTTTCCTCCGTTGCCAGTTCCCCAGCTGCTGCATCGACTCCCTTTGCACCACCGCTTTTTCCACCGATATATTTAATCTCCGAAATATTTCCGCGGATCACTGAAAAATGAATACGATGAAGTAGATGGTCCAATACTTCATTTCTCCTAGCTGCTGCACCAGCGCCTACAGGATCGAGCAACAGGGGATGCCCCACTTCATTATTCTTTTGTCCTGCCAAAAGCATGGCCTCTTCCTGATCGCCTCCGATATTTCCCATATTCAGTACAAACCCGTTACAGGCTGCCGTAATTTCTTCGACTTCCTTCGGATCATCTGCCATTGTAGGAGAACCACCACAGGCCAATGTCATATTCGCACAATCGTTGGCTGTTACAATATTAGATATGTTATGTACGACTGGATGTTTTTTTCTGATATTAGAAAAAACCTCTCTGCTCTGTTCTATGATATCTGCTTGCATTTTATTCACCTATTCCCACTCTTTTTCATTGTTTCCTGCCATATATTTGTCCGTTTTCTGATTGATCGTAAGAATTCCTTCTGGATTATAGTTGATTTTGACATATGTCATCAGTCCTGGTGCACCTGCTTCTACTGCAACGATCTGACACTGCTTTACGATTTCCATCAGCTTGTCATAGTCTCCCTCTATCGTTGTTTCAAATGGAGAAACAAATGTCTTAAGTCCCTGACTCTTAATATATGCGATTACCTTATCTACTACTGGTACCAGCTCTTCATCTGGAAGCGTTGGTAAAATCTGAATTGCTACACTTGCGTTCATAATTTTACATCCTTTCTGATCTGACTTTCTATGTTTTTCTGTTCCATTTACGATTCTTATCTGCTGTATACTCTGTATCATCTTCAAGCGTATTTTTCCGGTTGTGCATACCGAAAAGCTCCTGCGGACGGGTAATGCCGGCCTGCCAATACAGATTGCCGTTAACGTGCAGTTCCTGGGAAGCTCTTTTTATAGGAATTGTGCTCTCATAACATATCGCTGCCATGGGCCTATAAATAAAAAAGTGTCTGCGACACTTCAACTCCCCTGCCCCTCAATCTTTGAGGGG
>CAJMQE010000002.1 GCA_905215405.1 uncultured bacterium | reverse complement strand
ATCCCACACCACATTTTCTGTGATGTGAGACTTTCTTAACTTAATGCCATTGGCTTTGAAACGTTCAGGATTTTTTTTAAGCCATGAATGGCTCTAAAGTTCTTAATGTATTCTTATCTTCGCTATGTATTGTCAGTTTGATATTTTTCGTAGAAGCATTTGCAAGGGCGAATACACCGAGTATTGATTTTGCATCAACAATGGTAGCTCCTGAGCCAAGATCAACATCTGCATCCAGGCTGTTTACAACATTTACAAATTTACGAATTACCTCTATAGATGGTAATTTTACTTCTGTTGTTTGCATTTCTTTTCATTTCTCCTTAGATCATAAAAACGATTGATTACTGGTTATCGCACTACATTATAAGGGTCATGTATACATAATGCAACAGATAAATTGTGAACTTTACCTAAATTTACCAGAAATTTTATTAAAATTTCTTAAACACCTCTGCCTCTGTTCTAAGAGACTGGCCAATGTCATGGCTTTCTTTTGCTTCTGTTTCGATTTCTTCGATAGAGGAAACCAGAGTAGAACTGCCTTCCGCAACATCGGTAACACCTTTTGTGCTTTCGTCGATTGTAATTGCAATTTCGTTAATACCACTGTTCATTTCTTTCATGGTCATTTCCAGAGAGGAGGAATTCTTGGAAACCTCTTCAATGATCCGGTTAATATTTTCAGCATCATCACTGTAGTTGACAGCAGTTTCAACAAAGCGGTCATAATCAGAGAGAATTGTATCATTAATGAAGTTGAGCATTTTCTGGGAATCATCTACAAGCTGCTCTACACCATCGGTTACAGTCTGACTGATATTCTGGATGTTGTTGGCTGTTTTACGGCTGTCTTCAGCCAGGTCACGAATCTCATCAGCGACGACTGCAAAACCTTTGCCAGCTTCTCCGGCACGGGCAGCTTCAATAGATGCATTCAGTGCGAGAAGATTGGTCTGGGAAGAAATGTTTAGAATCTCATCGGTCAGATCCTGAATCTTTGCGACTGATTTACTGTTTTCCATAGACTGCTGAAGAACGGTACGAATCTCCTGCAGCATATTAAGTGTGTTTGATTTACCATTTTCTGCATTCTGACGATATTCTTCAGAACGACTCTGAATCTCATTGGAAAGACCATATCCGTTATTGACCTGATCGGAGATGTAGGTAACGGAGTTGGTTATATTGCTGACACCACTGCTCAGTTCTTCAACTGTTGCGGAAACTTGTTGCATTCCGGCTGCAAGTTCTTCCATGGTAGCAGAGACTTCAGTAACATTCTGGTTGGATGTGGAAACGAAGTCCAGAACACGGGTAGAGGAGTCGGAAAGTCTGTCAGATTCATTGTGAATCTTCTTAATAATTGTCTGCAGGGTCTCAAAGAACTTGTTCATATTGGCAACCAGCTGTCCTATTTCATCATGGTTATTTGTCTGAATTCGTCTGGTCAGATCGCCATTTCCCTGCTCAATATCTGTAATTAGATCATCCAGCTGCTTATTTGCAGATTTGATAGGTTTTACAATGGTACGCAGGGTGACAAGAATAATAACGGCACCGATTGCAAGCAGGAGCACAAGGAGTGTGATGCTGATCACTGTGGATGCGCTATACTGATCATTTAACTGTGTAGAAGCATTGGATACTTCTGTATTGATCAGATCATAGAGAGTTGAATACGCGGTATCCATATCCTCTGATGCAGATTCCATGACGCTCATATTATTGTTATTTCCGTTGGAAACAGAAGAAGTTGCCAGAGTCAGGTAAGAATCGTAAGCGCTCTTATAGGCTTCGTATGCAGCAGTCATTTCACTGCTATTGAAATTTGAAACGATCGTCTGGAGTTCCGTGAACATCGTTTCCAATTCTTCTTGTTCATTTTCCATGTTCTGTTTACTTTCCTCTGTATCTGAATTAGAAGAAGTGTTTGTGCTGGAGGTACTTGTGGTGCCTGTAGTTGTAGTACTTGTAGTTGTGGTATTTGCTGAAGGTGCACCCATTGTGGCTTCAGAGTTTTCAGAGCCGGTTGGTGCGTTCATACCATCCAAAGTAGTATTGGTATTATCAGATTCTGAACTTTGTGAATTGTTCATTCCCATATTGCCCATTGTACTGTTTGCAAATTTCTGTACACGTTCCACACTTCTTGATGTATTAGCGAGGATTGTGACAGCCTGCATGCAGTCGTTTGCAACAATCTGTGCTTTGGAATTCATTGCTGATAGTGAGTTATACCATAATATACAGCTCACAAGTCCGGTGGCGAGTAAGACAGCTACAAGACTTAAGATTTTTGTACTTATTTTTTTCATAAGATTCATATCGTTTTCTCCTTTGTTATTTGTAAGTGATCATGCGGCAGCCGCTTTTATTGTAAGTTTGCTGGACATGTTGTTCTATTATTGCTATTTGGTACTTTTGCTCTATAAAAACAGTTTAAATGAAGTATGTGAATGAACTGTGGGAAAACTATGTAAAAAATGTGAAGTGATTGAAAGAAGAATAAGTAGAAATAAGCATAATTGTTATAAAAATAGCAAAAATTTAATCATTTATTCAAAAAGTAATATAGAAAAAGTGTCGAATGATAGAATTCATAATCCTAATATGGTAAAATATGGATATTAATGAGTCGCATATTATGAAGAACAAATTTATGCAATTCATTCACAGTCGAGGGAGGAAAAGACTACATATGAAAAAATTAATTCAAAAATTACAGGATAAAAATCTTGTGATCTATTTAATTTTTGCAGCATTTTTTATCTATTTACTTATTCAGCATCACTATGTATACATATACCATGATGATTATGGATATGCTTCTTTGAGCTATGCGGGATACAGCAAAAATTTTCAGGGATCAAATTATGGATTCCTGGATATTTTACGGTATTTATTATGGCATTATAATAACTGGGGAGGTAGAATCCTATACTTCTTATTTGAAATACTCGTTTTAAAATGCGGTGTATCTTTTATGCAGATTATTCAGCCATGCGTTTACTTAATGATTTTTGTTTTCATGTACGAACTGATCAAACCGAAGATCGAGCCCACGTTTCATGCAGTGCTGGCAGCGATTGTTGTCCTGACGTATGGCCTGATCAGTATTAATACAGCTAATCTGGGCTATTACTGGTATACGGCATCGGTATTATATGTATGGCCATTTTGCCCATTTTTTGCTAGTATTCTGTTATATAGAAAGTATGTGCAGACCGGAACACTGGTTTGGGGTATGGCGGGCGCTCTATGTGTATTAGCAAGCGCATTTTCGCAGGAGCAGATGGCAATACTCGTCGTAATCTATTACGGTATGACGATGATACAGACCTGGTTAACAAAAAATATACGATTAAGAAATCAGATCTGGCAGACGGGTTACTTTGTATTATCATTGGCAGGGGCAATGTTAGTAATTTTACCGCCTGGTAATTTTGGAAGGTCAGATATGGTTACTCCTGAAAGTTTTAAAGCTATGTCAATAATGGAAAAGATTGAGAGACAGTTTCCTGCAATACTTAGCAATAATTTTGCAGAGTCCAGTCGGACTGAAGTGCTTGCTGTAGCAGCAATTGGCCTGGCATGTGCATATTTGATCTATAAGAAAAAATATTTACAAAAAAAGGTGGCTTACTGTAATATTGGTCTTAATTTTGTAGCATTGGCAGTTGTAATTACCCATGGTCCACTAAATGCGTATCTTTTAAGAAATATTATTTTGATTGTAGCTTGGCTGATAGTATTATCGGTTAACATCGTATACTATTTTGTAAAACAGGCCTATTACCAGGTGGCATGGTTCTATCTGGCAGGTGGGGCAACGCAGGTCGCAATGGTTGTCGTGTACGCAATTACGACCAGGATTCACATATTTTTTGAAATTACATTGTTTGCTATTATGGCATACGTGTTCTGTGAATGTATAATTCAGTTATATCAGGTGCTCGAACAGCGAGCAGTCATCTATCTGATGGTCGGTTATCTTGCAGTATCTGCAATGGTCACAGCATTGCCAATATTGAAGGGGTACCGGGATAACGCACCAATGAATCGATATAATGCAGCTGCATTAGAAGAACGCAGAACAGAGGTCGATGGGAATGGAAATCAGTATATACATTTGCAGACTCTAAAAGATGATACCTATAGCGGATTAATGCCATATATGAATGGCTTTGAATATATAGAACCGGGATTAAGAAATTATTATCAGATCGACAATAGCATCTATCTTAAATGGATAAAGGAGAAATAATGTTACCAGTATTATATGTTGTAATTCCATGTTATAACGAAGAAAAAGTACTTCCAATTACAAGCAAACAGTTTTTAGAGGTTGTGACAGACATGATACAGTCTGAAAAAATACATCCGGATAGCAAGATCCTTTTTGTAAATGATGGATCAAAAGATACAACCTGGCAAGTGATAGAAAATTTATCTAAGAGTAATGCATGTTATCAAGGCATATCATTATCGAGAAACAGAGGGCACCAGAATGCGCTGCTGGCAGGATTGATGAAAGCGAAAGAATACGCGGATATTACGATTAGTATTGACTGCGATGGACAGGACGATATCTGTGCGATGAAAGAAATGGTAGATGCATATCACAAGGGTGCTGAGATCGTATATGGAGTTCGAAGCAAGCGTAAAACGGATACCTGGTTTAAAAGATTTACGGCGGAAGGGTTCTACCATGTTATGAATAAGCTTGGAGCAGATATCGTATTTAACCATGCAGATTACAGACTGATAAGCAAACGGGTGCTTGATGAACTTGAAAAGTATAAAGAAGTTAATATATTTTTGAGAGGCTTGGTACCAATGGTCGGATTTAACAGTACGAGTGTGTACTATGAGAGAGAAGAACGTATAGCTGGCGAAAGCCATTACCCTTTAAAAAAGATGATTTCCTTTGCATTGGATGGAATTACGAGTCTGAGCGTAAAACCAATTCATCTGATCACGGCGGTAGGAAGCTTTGTGTCAGTGCTTGGATTTGCAGGCATTATATGGGCGATCATAATGAATGTTCTTGGAAAGACAATTGCAGGATGGGCAAGTATCATCTGTATTGTATGCTTTCTTGGTGGAATTCAATTGATCAGTCTTGGGGTCATTGGAGAATATATAGGGAAAATCTATATGGAGACGAAGGCAAGACCAAGATATATTATAGAAAAGGGAACCAGTGAAATGGTAGAAGGACATCCAGATAGAGCGATATCTGATTCCAAATAGAAGGGTTGAATACCTCTGATCAAAAGTCTTTAGAAACTGATTATTGCAAAGAACAGAGTAATTGCAATACAACTGGATATAATAGGAAATGATACTGCACGTAAACAGAGGAAATGTGGCAGGATATGGGGGAAGTATAACTTGAAATAACTTCCACCATAGGATATAATAGACATAATACGCAAATTTTTTTGATAAAAATAAAGGAGAACGGTTATGGATTTAGTTAATATTAGAGATTTATTTAGAAATCAAAAAGAATATGCCGGTAAGGAAGTGACCATTGGTGGGTGGCTTAGAAGTAAAAGAGATTCTAAGACCTTTGGTTTCCTTGTAATCAATGATGGTACATTTTTTGAACCATTACAGGTAGTTTATTCAGACAAGCTGGATAACTTTGCATCTATTTCAAAACTGAACGTTGGATCAGCTGTTATCGTAAAAGGTATTCTTACAGAAACTCCAGGCGCAAAACAGCCATTTGAAATCCAGGCAGAAGAAGTTATGATCGAAGGAGAGTCTGCACCAGACTATCCACTTCAGAAAAAGAGACATACATTTGAATATCTCAGAACTATGACTCATTTAAGACCAAGAACAAATACATTTGAAGCAGTATTCAGAGTACGTTCCCTGATCGCATATGCAATTCACAAATTCTTCCAGGATAGAGATTTTGTATATGTTCATACACCACTGATCACAGGTAGTGACTGTGAAGGCGCAGGTGAGATGTTCCAGGTAACAACAATGGATCTTGCAAATGTTCCTAAGAATGAAGATGGAACTGTTGATTTTTCACAGGATTTCTTCAATAAACCAACAAATCTTACCGTTAGTGGTCAGCTCAATGGCGAGACTTATGCAATGGCATTTAAGAATATCTACACATTTGGACCAACATTTCGTGCAGAAAATTCTAATACAACAAGACATGCAGCAGAATTCTGGATGATCGAACCTGAAATCGCATTTGCAGATTTACAGGATGATATGATGCTTGCTGAGAATATGTTAAAATATGTCATTCGTTATGTTCTTGAAAATGCACCAGAAGAAATGGCATTCTTTAACCAGTTCGTTGATAAGGGACTGATCGAAAGACTGAATCACGTAGTAAATTCTGATTTCGGCCGTGTTACTTATACAGATGCAATCAAGATCCTTGAAAAGCACAATGATGAATTTGATTATAAAGTAAGCTGGGGTGTTGATTTACAGACAGAACATGAACGTTATCTGACAGAGAAAGAATTTGGACGTCCTGTATTCGTTACAGATTATCCAAAGGAAATCAAGGCATTCTATATGAAGATGAATGAAGATAACAAGACTGTAGCAGCTATGGATTGCCTGGTTCCTGGTATTGGTGAGATCATCGGCGGAAGCCAGAGAGAGGATGACTATGAAAAACTTCTCAAACGTATTGAAGAATGCGGAATGAAGAAGGAAGATTATGATTTCTATCTTGATCTTAGAAAATACGGTTCAGCAAGACATGCTGGTTTCGGACTTGGTTTCGAAAGATGCGTTATGTATATTACAGGTATGGGCAACATCAGAGATGTAATTCCATTCCCACGTACAGTAAATAACTGTGACTTATAATACCTAAATAGCACAGTATCCAGCTTCTGATCATGATGGATCAGAGCAATAAAGGTCAGGACGACCTTGACAGAAAACTTTCATTTTTTCTGTGATAGATTGTCCTGGCTTTTTTTATTTTATACAATTGGAGAAAACTGTAAATACATGTCTGATTTTTTCAATAATAAAGCCCGATTTGGAATTATCATAATTTACAACTATTGGATTACAGTATTGAGAAAACTGCTGGTTATGGCAGTGTTCATACATAGGAAACCAGAGAAATGTAATTTTAATTATAGAAAAGAGGACATAGGTTATGGGTAAAATTTTTGTTCCAGAAGATTACGTAGCGACATTAAACGTAAGAGATACTGAAAAAGCAATCAAACGTGTAAAAGATTTTTTTGAAAGAGAACTTGCAACACAGTTAAATCTGCAGAGAGTATCTGCTCCATTATTTGTAGCACCTGAATCAGGTCTGAACGATAATCTGAACGGTGTAGAAAGACCAGTAAGCTTTGGTATTAAAGAGCAGGGCGATAAAGAAGTTGAAATCGTACATTCACTTGCAAAATGGAAACGTCAGGCATTAAAGAGATACGGATTTAACCATGGAGAAGGTTTATATACAGATATGAACGCAATCCGTCGTGATGAAGATACAGATAATATCCATTCTATCTTCGTTGATCAGTGGGATTGGGAAAAAGTAATCGACAAGGCTGAAAGAAATACTGAAACATTAAAGGAAACAGTAAAATCTGTTTACGAAGCACTTCGTGTTACTGAAAAATACATTGCCAACAGATACGATTATGTAGAATGTTTCCTTCCTGAGGAAATCACATTTGTAACATCACAGGAACTGGAAGATATGTATCCAGACTGCACACCTAAGGAAAGAGAAAATAAGATTGCACGTTTAAAAGGTGCTGTTTTCATTATGCAGATCGGTGATAAATTAAAATCAGGTGAAAGACATGATGGCCGTGCACCAGATTATGATGATTGGGCTTTAAATGGCGATATCATTGTGTATTACCCAGTACTGGATATGGCATTTGAACTTTCTTCAATGGGTATCAGAGTTGATGAAAAATCCCTGAAAGAACAGCTTGAAAAAGCTGATTGTATGGACAGAGCAGAACTTCCATTCCAGAAGTCCCTGTTAAATGGAGAACTTCCATATACAATTGGTGGTGGTATTGGTCAGTCAAGAATTTGTATGTTCTTCCTGAGAAAATGTCACATTGGTGAAGTACAGTCTTCTGTATGGCCAGAAGAAATCTGGGAAGAAGCTGCAAAAAAAGGTGTAAATCTTCTGTAGTAAGCAATCCTTTATAAAATAAATAAAGCACATTTATCTTCACAATAGATAAATGTGCTTTTTTTCGCATATAACAATACGTTGAAACAAATACATGAGTAAGATACAATAAGAGAAGAACCACCACAAATGTGGAGATGGATAAGAACGGGAGGATAAAAATGAGTCGGGATGTTAAAAAACTTAGAAAAATCAGTGCGATCGGAGCGGCAATTGGAGCGGTATTTCTGGCTGTAGTCTTTGTGATGCAGATCGTGCAGACATCGAATTATGTCAGTACAAAGGCTGAGATAACCGGTTTCTCTATGCAGGATCATTACAATGAAGTACGGCAGGAATCCTCGCTCAGTAAATATATGCAGCTGACCTATGAATGCGAAGGAACTGTTTATCAGGGACAGCAAAGATATTTGTTCCGCCTGGGGAAAAGAACCGGAGATCTTATGACGGTCAGATACGATCCTGCTGATCCACAGAAGTTGCAGAATACATTTCTGATGCATGTCTGCATTGGCGGTGTCCTGTTGCTTGGCGTCTTTGAGTGGTTGTTGGTGCTGGTAGCCAGAGCAGAGAAAAAGTCGTAACTAAAGTTCCTGGTCTGAAATTTTAATATAAAAATTAACCTCTGTAAAGCAAGGAAAGTGATTGCTTTACAGAGGCTTTTTTATTATGATAAGGGATAGAAGTCACAGGAACAGACAAAATAGAATTGCAGATAGCACAAGGAACAGGAGAAAAAGAATGAAATATGATGGAATAATTTTTGATCTGGATGGTACGCTCTGGAGTGCCACACAGGCAATTTGTGATACATGGAATATTGTTTTAAAGAGACATCCAGAACTGAACCGCACCATGACGGTGGAAGAACTGGACCGTTGTATGGGGCTTCCAATGTATGAGATCGCAGCCAGATTATTTCCGACATTGTCAGAGAAAATGCAGCATGAGCTGATGGATGAGTGCTGTGTATGTGAAAATGAATATCTGGCAGAACATGGTGGAATTCTTTATGACGGGGTGGAAGAGGTCATTGAAGAACTGTCAAAGACATATCCATTATTTATAGTAAGCAATTGTCAGGAAGGTTATATTGAAGCGTTCCTAAAGGCACATCACTTGGAAAAGTATTTTACGGATACAGAGTGCTGGGGCAGGACAAGGGCAGCCAAAGGAATCAGTAATCAGATGCTGATAAAGAGAAACAACCTGAAAAATCCAGTCTATGTAGGAGATACACAGGGAGATAAGCAGTCGGCCACAGATGCGGGGATTCCTTTTATATTTGCTGCATATGGATTTGGACAGACAGATGACTGGACTTACAGGATCAATAGCTTCAGACAGCTCCTTTTAGTTCCGGAAATAAAGACAGAGAAAGTACAGTAAGATAATAAAAGAAAAAATCCTGTAACACAGCTGATGAAATCAGTATGTTTCAGGATTTTTTTAGTTGGCATAAACAGACTTATATAATAGACTTTCAATTACCTATTTTACAAAATAAGAGGCGATAAAGATCACAACGCCGGCAATCATAACGATTCTGCCTCTTAATAAGGACTTTTTCTTTTGTGATTTTGTCTGTTCATCAGTCCGGTTCCTTGCATCATAGAACGTATTCCATTGCTTTTTGGCAGTATTAGCAATAATAAAGCCGATAAAGACCATCAGAATTCCTGCAAAGAACATTAAAAAGCTGATAAAAGGCCAGATCGAAGTACCTTGGTAGGCGTTGGGATCATTAAAATCCACATAGAGCATTACGGTATTGAATAAATTAAGCATTTTGTATTCACTCCTTTATAATCTTTAGAATCAGGTGCAGAAGAACTGCATATGATTAGATCGTGCTGTATCAATATTGTATTAATAAAGAATATTATACAATGTTTTGAATTTGCAAAGCAACAGAATTTCACAGTTTATAAAGTTTTCATAGTACGTCGCGATTAATTTCGGTGCAAACTAATGAAAATAAAGAATAAATGGAAAAACAATCCTTACCACATAATGGAATATTCCGTAAAAAAGTGATACAATTTGTAGTTATTTTGTATACGAAATGATAGTTTGTCACTTTTCAATTACAAGCTTTTGGGGTATAATCTTAAGAGAGTAACGGATACCAGTTAATAAATACTTTAGGAGGTATATTTATGTTAGTTTCAGCAAAAGAGATGTTAGATAAAGCAGTAGCTGGAAAATATGCAGTTGGCCACTTTAATATCAATAACCTTGAGTGGGCAAAAACAATACTTTTAACTGCACAAGAGATGAATTCTCCAGTCATTCTGGGTGTTTCAGAAGGTGCCGGCAAATACATGGGCGGTTTCAAGACAATCGTCGGTATGGTAAATGGTATGATGGAAGGCCTTAATATCACAGTCCCTGTTGCACTCCACCTGGACCATGGAACATTTGAAGGATGTCTGAAATGTGTAGAAGCAGGTTTCTCATCAATCATGTTCGATGGATCACATTATCCAATCGAAGAGAATATTGAAAAGACAAAAAAACTTATTGATATATGTCGCGAAAAAGGAATGTCACTGGAAGCAGAAGTTGGAGCAATCGGTGGCGAAGAAGACGGTGTCATTGGCATGGGCGAATGTGCTGATCCAGAAGAATGTAAGATGATCGCTGATCTTGGTGTAGATTTCCTTGCAGCAGGTATTGGTAACATTCATGGAAAATACCCTGCAAACTGGGCTGGCCTCAGCTTTGAAACACTTGCAGCAGTAAAAGATAAAGTTGGAGACATGCCTCTTGTTTTACATGGTGGTACTGGTATTCCAGCAGATATGGTTCGTAAAGCAATTTCACTTGGTGTTGCCAAAGTCAATGTTAATACAGAATGCCAGCTCTCATTTGCAGCAGCTGTCAGAAAGTATATTGAAGAAGGTAAGGACCTTGAAGGAAAAGGATTTGATCCTAGAAAGCTGCTTGCACCTGGTTGTGAAGCAATCAAAGCAACAGTAAAAGAAAAGATCGAACTTTTTGGTTCAGCTAACCGCGCATAATATGCGTCTGAAAAAGTAAATATGTATTTGATGTCAGCAAGTGTTTTGGTTCAGAGAACACTTGCTGATATACATTAATGGGGAAAAGGAACAATGATGGAAAATAATCATAATACAGATTCAGAAAAGCACAAAGTACAGGGACACAATATACAAGAGGACGAATTACAGAATCAGGTACAGGACCAGGAAGAACTCTACAATCTGGAAGACTATGATGAAGAGGAAGAAACGCCAGAACTGGATGAACCTGAGCGTAGAAAGAAAACAGGGATGGCATCTCACAGAGATTCACAGGAGAGATCGACAAATCCCAAAGGAAAAAGAAAACGAACAGCTGGTGATTTTATAAGGTACACAATAATGGGTATCGCAGCAGCTGTATTTATATATTCAGCCTACATGCTGATCAATATTTATCTGGGGTACAAGGAAGGGACGGATACTTATAAATCCATCGCAGCCACAGTGCTTACAGAAGAACCATCTGCCCAGGAAGATACGGATGCAGATTCAACAGATACAGAGAGCTTCAATTATGATCATGATGCGTTACTCCGAATCAATGCGGAGGGCATCGGATATCTCTCAATTCCAGCTATTTCCGTACAGCTGCCAGTGGCACAGGGAACAGATAATGATTATTATCTGACGCATACCTTTGACAGAAAGACCAATGGAGCTGGAACGCTATTCGAGGATTACCGGATCACAGGTGGCCTTGCATCATCACATGTCATCATTTATGGACATAATATGAAGAACGGAAGTATGTTTGCAGGTCTTAAGAAATATTTAACCCCTTCGTTCTATCAGACAGAGGGAAATGATCTCTTCTATCTGTATACAGAAAACAAAGTTATGACTTATAAAATCTTCTCTGTTTATGTCAGCGAACCAGTCAGTGACACGTATACTTATAATTTTGGTTCATTGGATGCATTGAGGGATTATGCAGGTTCCATGAAAGCAAATTCTGCATATAATACAGGAGTGGATATTTCCGATACGACACAGGTAGTGACTTTCTCGACCTGTACATCGGATGGTTCTCAGCGAATTATTGTACAGGGAACGTTTGTTGAAGAAAATCCATTGGAAGATTAGAAGACAAACAGGCAGAGAAATAGCACATGTAAGATAAAATGACATGTTGTGTTAAGCTGGGAATAAAACACGTGAAAAGTCTGACACTTAATAAAAATAAGGCAATCACATATATTACTTATGAAAATTAAATACTGCTAAAAAGTGCTTGCAATTTAAGTAGGTTTGCGTTATTTTAATAAAAGAGAATAATTCAAAAAAAAGAATAGCATATAACTTTTGTAGGACAAAGGCGTTCCTTTTTATTAAAGGGCGCCTTTTTTATATAATACCAGGAAATTTCGTGAAATTTACTACACAAATTTTCTGAAAAAGTACAATTAAATAGGCTTTTCCGGCTTTGAACTGTTTTACAAATGGTTTTTAATACTATAAGATTGTTTCAGAAACATAGTTTCTGGGAGTGTAGGACGCGAATGCTGTAGTCGGGCAGATTGCAGTCCTTACATATAAATATTTTTTGCATGAAAGGATGATTAAATTTATGAGTGAAATTTTCAATGTAGCTGACATTTTTGGCGAAGATGTTTTCAATGACTCTGTTATGAAAGAACGTCTGCCAAAGCAGGTTTACAAGAACCTCAAAAAAGTAATGGAAGGCGATATGGAACTTAGCCTTAGTGATGCAGATGTTGTTGCAAATGCAATGAAAGCATGGGCAATCGAAAAAGGTGCAACACATTATACACACTGGTTCCAGCCACTGACAGGAATCACAGCTGAAAAACATGATTCATTTATTTCCGCTCCAAAGGCAGATGGATCAATTCTTATGGAGTTCTCAGGTAAAGAACTGATTAAAGGTGAGCCAGATGCATCATCATTCCCTTCAGGCGGATTGAGAGCAACATTTGAAGCAAGAGGATATACAGCATGGGATTGTACATCACCAGCATTCGTTAAGAAAGATGCTGCTGGCGCAACACTTTGTATTCCAACTGCATTCTGTTCTTATACAGGCGAAGCCCTGGATCAGAAGACACCACTTCTTCGTTCTATGGATGCCCTGAATACACAGGCATTAAGAATTTTAAGATTATTTGGTAATACAACTGCTAAGAAAGTAACTCCATCTGTTGGACCAGAACAGGAATACTTTATTGTTGACAGAGATAAATATTTACAGAGAAAAGATCTGATCTTCTCTGGCCGTACACTTTTTGGTGCTATGCCTCCAAAGGGTCAGGAATTAGATGATCATTACTTTGGTGCAATCAGAGAAAGAATTGCAGCATTTATGAAAGATGCTAACAAGGAATTATGGAAACTCGGTGTCAGCTCAAAGACACAGCATAACGAAGTAGCTCCAGCTCAGCATGAGTTAGCTCCTATTTATGCAATGTGCAATACAGCTGTTGATCATAACCAGTTAGTGATGGAAACATTAAAGAAAGTAGCATACCGTCATAACTTAACATGTTTACTTCATGAAAAACCATTTGCAGGTGTTAATGGTTCTGGTAAACATAACAACTGGTCAATCACTACAGATGAAGGAATGAATCTTCTTGAACCAGGTAAGACTCCTCATGAGAACAGACAGTTCTTATTAGTATTAGCTGCTATTATGAAAGCTGTTGATACACACGCTGATCTGTTAAGAGAATCTGCATCATGCGTTGGTAACGATCACAGACTTGGAGCTAATGAAGCACCTCCAGCTATCATTTCTATGTTCCTTGGAGAACAGCTTGAAGATGTATTATCACAGCTGATCAGTACTGGCGATGCAACAAGCAGTATCCAGAAAGGTAAACTTGATACAGGCGCAAGTGCACTTCCTGAACTGAACAAAGATGCAACAGACAGAAACAGAACATCACCATTTGCTTTCACAGGCAATAAATTCGAATTCAGAATGGTCGGTTCATCTGATTCTATCGCTCCAGCAAATGTTGTATTAAATACAATTGTTGCAGAAGCTTTCTGCGAAATCGCTGATGAAGTTGAAAAAGCAGATAATAAAGATCTTGCAATTCATGATATCATCAAAAAACTTGTTACAGACCATCAGAGAATCGTATTCAACGGAAATGGTTACTCAGATGCATGGGTTGAAGAAGCAGAACGTAGAGGATTACCAAACATCACATCTATGGTTGATGCAATCCCTGCACTTATTCAGCCAAAGGCAGTTGCATTATTTGAAAAATTTGGTGTATTTACAGAAGCTGAACTTCAGTCTCGTGTAGAAATCAAATATGAAGCTTATGCAAAGGCAATCAACATCGAAGCAAAGACAATGATCGATATAGCCGGAAAACAGATCATCCCAGCTGTTATTTCTTATACAACAGAGCTTGCTAATTCAGTAGTTACAGTTTCTGAAGCTGGTGCAGATGCTTCTGCTCAGAAAGAAATCCTTGATACTGTATCAGCTGATCTGAAAGCAATGAAGACAGCATATGCAGCATTGATCGATGTAGATACCAAAGCTAATGACATTGATGATGCAAAAGCACAGGCAACATATTTCAGAGATACTGTAAAACCAGCTATGTTAGCTTTAAGAGAGCCAGCTGACAGACTTGAAATGATCGTTGATAAAGAATACTGGCCATTCCCATCATACGGCGATTTAATGTTCGAGGTTTAATTACCAGAATTGAAAATCTGAATATGATTGAAATGCTGTTTCAAACAGTATGGATGACAGAGTACAATAGAAAATGAGATAGAAATGCAGATAGAGAGTGTTTAAGACTTTGAACATCGCTCTATTGGGCTGATTAGAGGAGTGTGGTATCTGGAAATGATACGACACTCCTTTTTCTACCTTGAAAGACAGGACAAATCGCGTTAAAATAGTGGACAAAGTAAGATCCTGACAAGAAGGGTTCCAAAAGAAGAAAAATGAATTTGTGCAGGAGGAGTAAATGCAGATAAGTGGTGGAATCGTAGAGGTAGATGTACATGGAAAAACAGCGCTGGAAGCACAGAAATGTGTGGAACAACTGGTTACAGAGGCAACAGCAGGTGTTTACCGGATCAGAGTCATTCATGGGTATCATGGAGGAACGAGTCTGAAAAGAATGTTGACGGAAGAGTTCGGCTATTGCAGAAATCAGAAGGTGGTGCGTGTGACCGGAGGGAATAATCCTGGCATCACAGAACTTATTTTGAGGGAATTTTAGTATCATTACAAAAATACTATGGATATTGGGTAACCCCAGACATTTGACAGGACATTATCAGGATAGAAGGAATTGAGGAAAGACAATATGGGAAAAAATAAAAAAGACGATAAAGAGATCAAGACCAATGCAATGCGTCTGCTGGATCGAGATAAAATTGCATATACTACAATGGAATACGAAGTAGATGAAAACGATCTGTCAGGAGTTCATGTGGCATCCCAGCTTGGTCAGCCGGTGGAGCAGGTATTTAAGACACTGGTGCTGAAAGGAGAAAGACTTGGGTATGTCGTATGTTGTATCCCGGTTGCCGAGGAACTGGATTTGAAAAAAGTTGCAAAAGCGGTCGGAGATAAGAAAGTGGAAATGATCCATGTTAGAGATCTGCTTGGAATAACAGGGTATATCCGTGGTGGATGTTCTCCAATTGGAATGAAAAAGAAATTTCCCACATTTATTGATGAGACCTGTATTCTGTATGATACGATCGCAATCAGTGCGGGCATCCGTGGAGCGCAGATTATTATTGATCCAAATGTGCTGATTCCGTATGTAGAGGCAAAGACAGCAGATCTGATCAGTATGTAGGATGGTCTACAGTTGCTGTAACAACACAAAGGCAAATTAAAATGTAACGTAACAGACAAAACAACGAGTTCGCAGTGGAGAAATATAAATGAAAAATTCGTAGGACTGTCTGATAAACTATGCTATAATAGCGGTATAATGAATCTGAGATCTAACAGATGACCATGCTAGACATATACTGGTACCTGGTTTATCTAAAAGGAACAAAGTAAAAACAATAGAAAGGCGCATTTTGCGTAAAAGGGAATAAATATGAATAAAATTGCAAGTTTTACAGTAAATCATTTAAATCTGTATCCAGGAATCTATGTATCCAGAAAAGATTATTTAAACGAAGAGGTCCTGACTACATTTGACCTTCGTTTTACAAAACCTAATGACGAAGCACCTATGGACAATCCTGGTATTCATACAATTGAGCACCTTGGTGCAACATTTCTTAGAAACCATGAAGAATGGAGCAAGAAGACAATCTATTTTGGACCAATGGGATGCAGAACTGGTTTTTATGTGATCTTTGCAGGAGATTTAAAATCAGAAGATATTATTGGTGTACTTAGAGAAATGGCTGATTTTGTACTGAACTATGAAGGTGAGATCCCAGGCTATTCTCCAAGAGACTGTGGTAACTATCTGGATAACAATCTGAATCTTGCAAAAATCTATATGAGAAAATATAAGACTGAAGTTTTAGATAATCCAGTGAAAGAAAGACTGGTTTACCCTGAATAAGAGAAAAGAATAAGTCAGCCCTGCCATGCTCTGTGTCAAAGACAGAATATGACAGGGCTTTTTGCATCATAGAATGCAGAACATCAAGAACGGCTTGATTTTACAGGTAAAAGTGAAGAAAAGTCGATGGTGTCAAGTGCTTTCCCTTTCCAATGCGGGAAGATTCTTTCTGGAAGGCATTGTGATCTCACGGGAAAGCAGAAGCAGTGCGATCAGGTTTGGAATTGCCATCAGACCATTGAGCGTATCCGAAATGTCCCAGACAAGATTCAGCCCAAGGCAGGATCCAGGAATGATCAGTAGAATAAAAATAAGTTTATATACGGGAACGGCCTTTTGTCCAAGCAGGTACTGGACAGAGCGTTCGCCGAACAAGGACCAGCCGACCAGTGTGGAGAATGCAAATAGCACAACAGAAATAGAGATAAAGGTTCCTCCGAATCGTCCAAATACGCTGGAGAAAGCATTGATCGTCAAAGTGACACCATTTGGCAGGGTAGAAAAAAGCGGATTCACAGATGCATTTGCATAGGCAGCACTATAAAGGTTGAAGTCATAGGCACCGGAAGTCATGATTGCAAGTGCAGTCAGGGTACACATGACAAGCGTATCGGTAAAAACCTCAAAGATTCCCCACATACCCTGTGCATGAGCACTTTTTGTATCTGAAGAAATGTGAATCATGACAGAACTTCCCAAACCGGCTTCATTAGAAAATACACCACGGGAAATACCTTTTTTCATAGCCTGCATGATGCCGTATCCGACAACACCGCCAGCGGCAGCTTTGGTATTAAAGGCTTCTTTTACGATTAAAGCAAATGAATAGGGGATAGTCGTAAAATGGGAAAAAATAATGATGAGGCTGCCAGCTATGTAGAGAATGGCCATGAATGGGACCAGCTTTTCTGTAAATGTAGCAATTCGACGGATGCCACCAAATGTAACAACACCACACAGAATAGCAATCAGGATGCCACCATACAGAGGATGCAGGGAGAAAGAACTGTCAAGTGCGACAGCAATTGAGTTCGCCTGCGCCATATTGCCCATTCCAAAGGAAGCCAGTGTACAGCAGATTGCAAACATTATGGCAAGCCAGCGAATACCAAGCCCGCGCTCAATGTAAAACATTGGTCCTCCGACCCACTCCCCAAGTTTATTTTTAAATCGGTACTTCAGGCCGAGACTGATTTCCGCGTAGATCGTCATCATGCCAAGCAGAGCAGAAATCCACATCCAGAAGATCGCACCCGGACCACCGCATACAAGAGCGGTTGCAACACCGGTGATGTTTCCGGTACCAATGGTGGCGGCCAGGGCTGTACACAGGGACTGAAATGGGGTAATTGCATGTTTATCATGACTGTTTTTTTCTGTCTTTTTGGTCAGGGTCGCAATAATGGTAGAGGACATCCATTTTCGAAAACAGCGGATCTGAAAAAAGCCTGAGCGGACGGAAAAGAGCAGTCCGGTAAATAGAAAGACCGAAAGCATGACAGGTCCCCAGACAAAGCTGTTTACAACGGTATTGAGTGCTTCAAGGACGGAAGTGAGTTTAAGTAACATGATACCTCCAGTGATTACGTCTTGATGTAGTATATGCATAAAAGATAGACAAAATGTGAAGTATATAGATGATTAATCATTGACAGGAGCGCAGGATTTTAATATAATCTTCTTTAGGATAAAAGGGAGTAGCTTGTATGTTCTGACCCAGTTTTGTGGGCAACATATTATGCGATGTCGTCATCACGACAGATTTAGCTGGTAAGACCGGCTGGGTCGTCCGTATCGTTTACGAAGAAGCAAGACTTTTATTGCGTTATTTTGATGCAATGAAAGAAGAGGCTTCTTATTTTTTTGCATGAAAATGCTGGTAGGCAATCATAATCTAAGGAAACGAACAAACGAAAAAAGGAGAAAAAGATGTTAAAGTATGTATTATTATTAATCGGTTTTGTACTGCTGATCAAAGGTGCCGATTTCTTTGTAGAAGGAAGTTCCTCAGTTGCAAAACTTTTGAGAATTCCATCCATTATTATTGGTCTAACAATTGTTGCAATGGGAACAAGTGCGCCGGAACTGGCAGTCAGTGTTTCGGCAGGAATTGCAGGCAATAACGAAATTGCAGTCAGCAATGTCATCGGATCCAATCTGTTCAATCTGCTGGTCATAGGCGGAATCTGTGCAATCATTCAGGGGATGAAAGTTGATCATGCAACATTGAAAAGAGATTTTCCATTTGCAATTGGATCTGGAGTGATCTTGCTGCTCATGTGCCTGGATACAGTATTTGGCAGTGGATTCGCAGAAAAGATTACATTTTCCGGTTCAGAACTGGTAGGTAAAGTTAGCCGAATTGATGGTGTGATCCTGATGGTCATTTTTGCAATCTATATGTTCATTCTTGTGAAATTTACACTGAAAGACAGAAAGAAAGCAGATCTTGCGAAAGAAGACGAAGAAATGGATGGTGAGATTAAAGTACTCAGTGTTCCAATGAGCCTTCTTTATATTGTAGGTGGCGCAGTTGCCATTATGTTTGGTGGAGATATGGTCGTAGACAGTGCATCTGAAATAGCTGCATCTTTTGGACTGAGCCAGACACTGATCGGTCTGACAATTGTTGCAGCAGGTACTTCACTGCCTGAACTGGTAACTTCTCTTGTAGCCATGAAGAAAGGGGAAAATGATCTCGCACTTGGTAATATCATGGGATCCTGTATTTTCAATATCCTTTTTGTACTGGCACTGTCCGCATTGTGTAATCCAGTCGGCGTAACTATGGCAAATGTATATGACCTGATCTTCCTTGCAATTACAAGTGCATTTATGTATGTCTGTGCATTTACAAAGAAGAATGTGAACAGAATCGAAGGTTGTATTATTTTCCTTCTTTATATTGGATACATGGTATATGTTTGTATTCGATAGAAGTGTGTGTACATTTAAACGATAGAAAATGATTCTTTCTAATAGGAAAGAATAAGAGCTTGAAAGGCTTTTCTTTAGAACTTATACTTTCATAAGTTCTTATAAGAAAGGCCTTTTCTTAATTTTATAAACTATTTCAAAAATGGTTGAAACATACGCAGTGTAAAAAGCATGGAAACCGGCTAGAAGAGGGGAAAACGACATTAACAAACACACTGGGATATGCTATGATGAGTACGGAGTGCATAATACATAGACGATCTAACAGTGTAAATAATGCAGAGTAGATAATGCAGAATAGACATGTAGAATAGACATGTAGAATAGATATTTCAAATTTATAAATAAGAAATCTATCAGATTTTATAAGCATATAAAAAGGAGACAAAAATTGAAAAATACAGTAAAACTATACGAAAATGATGCATATAAAAAAGAGTTTAGTGCGGAAGTGCTGGAGTGTTCTAAAAAAGAGGATCATTATGAGGTCGTACTTGATCAGACTGCATTTTTCCCAGAAGGTGGTGGACAGGGTGCCGACAGGGGAACGCTGGATGAACAACAGGTGCAGGATGTACAGGTAAAGAATGACATTGTATATCATACAGTCTTAAAACCAATTGCAGTTGGCAGTACAGTCAGCGGGAAAATCGATTGGGAACTTCGTTTTTCCAATATGCAGCAGCATTCAGGAGAACATATTCTTTCGGGAATCATTCACAGAAAATTTGGCTATGACAACGTCGGCTTTCATATGGGAAGTGATGTCGTGACACTGGATCTGAATGGCCCAATGACACAGCAGGATATAGATGATGTGGAGATGGAAACGAATCAGGCAATTTATGAGAATAGGAAGATCAGTATTCTCTATCCGACAAAGGAAGAATTGAAGACGCTTGATTACAGAAGCAAGATCGAAATAAAAGGTCAGGTCAGAATCGTTAAGATCGAAGGATATGATGTATGTGCCTGCTGTGCTCCACATGTTGCACTGACAGGTGAAATTGGTATTCTTAAAGTTGTAGCATGGCAGAAATATAAAGGCGGAGTCAGAATCAGCATTCTTTGTGGTAAGAGAGCATTGGAAGACTTCAGAAGCAAGCAGAACATGGTTGCGAAGATTTCAACAGATCTTTCAGCCAAGGCAGATACCATTGTCGAGGCGGTTGAAAAACTGCAGAAGGATATGGGTGTCATGAAGCAGGAAATGGGTCAGTTAAAGGAGGCAGCTATGAATGATAAGCTCAGTCAGTTGCCAGATGATCTGACAAATGTCTGTCTTTTTGATACAGAGATCGATGCCGCTGTTATGCGAAATGCAGTAAATAGTCTGACTGAAAAGTATGATGGATTCTGTGGTGTCTTTAGTGGAAATGATGCAGATGGCTATCGGTATATTATTGGAAGCAGCAAGCTGGATGCAAGAGAACTTGGAAACCAATTAAAAGAGAAGTTCAATGCAAGAGGTGGCGGAAGCCAGGCTATGATTCAGGGACAGCTTCAGGCTGCACAGGAAGAAATTAAAAAAATGTTCGCATAGGGAGTGAACTTTCCATATGGGTGAGAACAACAAGCTACTTATATAAAAATGAAATCTCTAAGAACAGGTCTTTTTTTATGGGATTTTCAACAATAACAGGTTACTTATGTTAAATGAAACCATCACAGTTGTCAGGAGGAACAAACTCTGAAAATGTATCTATGATGGAAAAAATTACATAAGCAGCCTGTTTTTTGTTGTAATTGTTTCAGCCAGGAAGTACAATTTAACTATGCCTTTAGAGGCATTTTACTAAAGGTATTATATGATATGAGTTAAATGTGCGGAAAAATGCTGCATTTATAGCATAGGAGAGCGTATTTGACAACTAAAATACAGGGTTTATGGGATGAAAAAAATATGGAGGTATTGACAGATCATGAAATTTACGAAAATTGCAAAAAGGCATGGCGGATGGTTCATAAGCTGTGTTATTTCTGCGCTCGCACTGGCGTATCTTTTGATCAGAGGTAATGCAATGATTGCAGATGTGGTGGATCAGGTATTGGCTGGTGAAAATGTAGAATTTGAAAAGTTCATACTGCTGTTGCTTGCAATGTCTGCAGGTGGGTTTGTGGTAGCATTTATCAGAAACTTTTCAAAGAATACATTTAGTGTACTGGTTCAGAATGATTTTAAGAACGAGGCAGCAGACAAAATAACTAGAATAGAGTATCGATATTTTGATGAAGAAGGCTCAGGAAGTGTTCTTAACAAAATGGTATCCGATATCAATGAGGTCGGAAGACTGTTTTCAGAGACAATGCCGGAGACTGTTATTGGAATGATTACATTTCTTGCTGTGACTGTGTACATGTTCATTATGGATGTCAGACTGACGCTGCTAGTGTTGATCTGTTATCCTGTGATGTTCGCAATTGTCAATTATGTTTCACATAAGTTGCAGAAACTAACGGATCTGAGAAGAAGAAAACTGGATGAACGGACAGAGATCGCCTATGATGGAATAAATGGGATCGTTATAGGAAGAAGTTATAATCTGTTTCAGGTCGTAAGGGACAGATTGTTTGTAGTCATTGAGGAGGTCTTTAGAAATGAAGAGGCCAGAACCCGGATTTCAACGACATCCTATGTAATGGAGCAGGTCATTTCCTGGATACCGACAATTTGTTGTTATGTATTTGCACTGCTTGAAATTATCAGTGGACATCTGACAGTTGGTGAAATGATCGCATTCGTTGTTCTGCTCGACAGAATGACACATTCAATCGGTGAATTCCCTTACTATATCAATGATTTCAGAGAAATCGGAGTCAGTATGAGAAGACTTGAGGATATCTGTGCACAGCCCGATGAACATAGTGGTTCTTACGAGATGAAAAAAGAGGATACTGCCTGTGAAGATGTTATAACATTTGAAAATATTTCATTCAGCTATGCAAAGCAGGATAAAACAGAGCCACAGGAACAGGATTACATATTTAAAGATCTGGGTTTTACAATTAAAAAAGGAAGCACGACAGCATTTGTTGGTGGTTCAGGACAGGGGAAATCCACTGCATTTCGTATTATCTGTGGATTTTATCCGTATCAGCAGGGGAGTTACCGACTTTTTGGAAAAGAATTTACGGATTGGAATCTGGAATCAGCAAGAAGACAGTTCGCACTGGTATCACAGAATGTTTTCTTGTTCCCGGACACCATTCTTACAAATGTAGCTTACGGTAGAAAGGGAGCGACCAGAGAAGATGTCATTACTGCCTGTAAAATGGCAAATATTCACGATTTTATCATGAATCTTCCAGACGGATATGATACGATGGCCGGAGAGCGTGGTGTTCGTCTGTCAGGTGGAGAACGGCAGAGAATCTCTATTGCTAGGGCATTCTTAAAAAATGCACCAATTCTACTTTTGGACGAACCGACTTCAGCAGTCGATGTCAAGACGGAGAATCTGATTCAGGAGGCCATAGACAGAATTTCGGAAGACAGAACGGTCATTATTATTGCCCATCGTCTTAACACCATTCAGGATGCAGATACGATCTTTGTATTTGATGGAGGCAGGATCGTGGAAAAAGGTACGCATGAAGAACTTTTACATGCAAATGGAGCCTATACTGATCTCTATGGAAAGGAATGCAGGAATGGAGGGATGAAGGATGAACAGCCAGAAAATGAATAAACAGGAAAGCAAACATGGATATACGACCGCTTCGCGAAATACGCTCCGAAAGCTGTTGCGAAGTCTTGGAAAGTATGAAGGGGTCTATCTTTTAAGTATTGTCGCATCGACCGTAGGAATGGCATTGTTTGGTGTGATAGCATCCTATATGTTGAAAGATATTATGCAGCTCGCACAGAATAAAAGTACGCAGGGACTGTTACAGCTTCTGATTGTTAATTTTGCACTGGGAGTCGTTTCACTGCTTCTGTGGAAGACCGGTACCGTTCATTATAATATTGAAGCCAAAAGGGGAATTGCAGGAATTGAAAGAAAAGTATTCTCAAAAGCGATGCTTCTGCCAATGTCTTATTATGAGAATCATCATACAGGTGATTTTATGTCAAAACTGATCTTTGATACAGCGAGGGCAGGGGATGTATACGGTTCTAGATTTAGAAGACTGGTAGCTCCAATCCTGGCAGTCATTGTCTATGCAGTTCCCATGTTCTTACTGAGCTGGAGAGTGACTGGAATGCTGATGCTGGTCAGCATGCTGATGTTGGTCATTAATACATTGTTCGTCAGACCAATGAAAAAGCTTGGAAAAGAATTGTCCAAACAGAATGGAACGATGACAGAAAATCTGACCAACATTTTGTCTGGTATCGAGCTTTGCAAGATCTTTAATCTTGGTCCGGTGATGGTTAAAAAATACAGAGACAGCAATGAGCAGTATTTGAATATTCAGAAGAAAAAGAACTGGTTATCAGCAATTCTGGATGGAATAAATGAGAGTCTGGATCTGTTAAGTATCCTTACGTTCCTTGCGATCGGTGTGTATTTTGCAAGTATCGGCATGGTATCCTTGAGTTCGCTAACAGCAATCTATGTCATGTATGGACCATTTAGCTGGAATTTCCTCCAAATAGGACGGTATCTACCGGAATTGACCAACTGTCTGGCAAATGCGGACCGTGTTTTTGCCTTTTTGGAACAGGAGCAGGAGCCTGAAAGATATAAGATTCCTGCAGCAAAGGGCAGTGCATATATCGAATTTGAGGATATCTGTTTTGCGTATGAGGAGGGTAGAAATGTCCTCGATCATTTCTCTTTGTCGATTGAAAAAGGAAAATCAGTAGCAATCACAGGAAAATCAGGACGTGGTAAAAGTACACTGGCTAAGATCCTCCTTGGATTCTATGAACCACAGAGCGGGGCAATTTCGATTGCTGGAAAGGCATATGGCAGTATGACGCTGGATGAAATCAGGGATCTGATCGCATATGTTCCGCAGGAACCATATCTGTATGATGTCAGTATTGCAGATAATATCGCATATGGAAAACCGGGAGCAACAAGAGAAGAAATTATTGCAGCGGCAAAAGTTGCCAATGCGCACGATTTCATTGAAAAGCTCGATCAGGGCTATGATACTGTTGCAGGAGAACGTGGAAATCGTCTTTCGGGTGGTGAAAAGCAGAGAATTGCAATTGCAAGAGCTGTATTAAAAGATGCACCGATTCTTCTGCTGGATGAGGCTACCTCTGCATTGGATAATGAATCCGAACAGCTGGTATCGGAGGCAATCGATCGAATGGCAAAGGGCAGAACAACAATTATGATCGCCCATCGGCCAGCAACAATTGCAAGGGCAGACAGAGTTGTTGCAATGTAAAGTATTACATGATAGGAAAAATAGTATAGATTATGAGATCGTAAAGAGAATATGGAACAAACGTAAATCATAAATATTTAAATTACAAAGACATAAAAAATAAATATTTAAATCAGAGTCAATGTAAAACAAAACTATGTGAATCATAAAAATGTAGATTACAATACAAAAATGAGTATAGAAAAAGAGTAGGCGGCACTGTGCTGCTACCAAAAGTCAGATGTGAAGTCTGTTTTTGGAGGCAGCGCAGGCAGTACTACTCTTTTTTGATCAGATTTTTTGATCAGAGATGAAATTTTTTCTGCATTTCATGCTTTACATCTTTCCATCTGAATATCAGGAGTGCAATAATCACCAGTACACAGATGAAGGAGCAGATAACAGATAAAACAGCAAATTTAACGACACCAGTCAGGACCAGAATATAGGGAATCAGCCCCAGAACGCTGGTAATCATAAAATAGATCAGATTGTCACGAATCTTTAACCGCTGGCTCACAGTGACGATGAACAGAGAGATAAGTGCAACGACCTGTACAATCGGTAGAGAGAGGGAAAGCGACCATCCGGACCAACCGGTCACAAAATCCCAGACAATGCAGATCAGACTGACCAGAACTTGCTGCCAGATTGTAATCTTCAAAAGATTTCTCCGCTTAAAGTAACATAGCATTGTAATGGCCCAAAGGCACATACATCCAAGTACAGTGTAGGTAGCCCAGTGAATATGTGGAGAAAATACATGGTTAACACCGATAGTGCCAATGGTGAGCGAGAGTATGATAAAAGATACGATCTTAACAAATAGCAGTCCTTTCAGAGGTTCTTTTTTCTGTTCGGGATATTCTGTTACAGTTTCTTTTTTGCTGAGGCCGATCTCCTTTAAAATACGGTAAAAGTTTCTTTCTATATTTTCATTGGCCAGTGCAGAAGTAAAACTGACCGTAAATTCATCTTCAAAGGAGCAGGTACATAGTTGAAGCTTTGGCGTACTCACGAAAAAACCAAATCGGTCAATGTAGGCTTCATAGCCATCAGGCATACGAATGGCACCGACATTGGAATAGACGGCGGTTGTTTCGCCGGAGGCAACACTGGCTGCCAGTTTCATGGACAAAATCTTTAATTCCAGTGGAATGCCACGCAGAAATGGATTTTTTTCAATCTTCACAAATGTATTCATTTTGTCCATCACGCTTTCGCGGGTCAGATTCTTTGCGAAGCTTTCACGGACGCTTTGTACCACGTCTTTAAAAGTATTTTCACCATGGTGGAAGTCAAATTGTGGACTGATCCAGCCAAAAAAGTTCATCATGGTATCGGATTTCATATATTTTCGCAGATTGACAGGAATCATAATGCCAATCGGTTTTTTGTTCCGGATATTCCGTTCCTCATCGATTGCACACATCAGGGCAGCAGTCAGAAGAACTGTAATAGATACATTGAATTCCTTTGCTTTTGTAAGCATGGCAGAAGTGCTGTATACAGCCTGGTTAAGTCCCATATCGCCCGGCTCGCGCATATGGCCATGGAGCTGATAAGTTTTTGGAAGCTTTTCCTTTGGGGCATTTTTATGCGCCTCTGCTTTGTCGTAGTATTTATCAAAACTATCGGTCTCAAAGTCATTGTTCGTTGTGGTCTCGTCCCGCAGTGGTACATTTGCAAGTCCATCGGCCTGGTGTGCAAGATACAGATAATTTTTGACCAGTTCCCGGGTAAATTCCACAGCGCCTGTACCATCTGTCAGGGCATGAAATGTCTCAAAACTGATGCGGTTCTTATAATAAGTCACCTCAAAGAGAAGGCTTTTCTTGTCCCGGATATAAATATTAGAGCAGGGTGGCTTCTGTTCCTCTTTTACAAGAGGGCGCAGATCGCTTTTTTCAAAATAGAACCAAAAGAATCCTTTTCTTAATACAGACTGAAAGAGAGGGTAGGTCTCCATGGCCTGATCAAGAGCGGTCTGTAGAAGCTCTGCGTTCACTGGTTCATTTAATTCACAATACACACGAAATACACGTGTATCCTTTTTATTGCTGGTAGCCGGAAAAATCTTACCGGGATTATCGATGCTTCTCCATTCATTACCAGTATTTTTGCCGGTCTGATTATTCAATGTGATTCCCCCTTAAAAATGAGTTGATCAGGGTAAATGTCTCATCTACATGGTAGGACAGTATACCCAGAGCAAAATATCCATGCATGGCACCCTGTATACGATGCATATAGACAGTATTGCCAGCACTCTGTAACTTCATGCCATAGGCTTCTCCTTCATCTCTGAGAGGATCAAGTTCAGCTGTGATCAGCAGGGTGTCAGGCTGTTCGGTCAAATCGACAGCCTGCAGTGGTGAAAAATATGGATGTGCAAGATCAGCAGGACTTTTTTTGTATAGATCCACATAATCCTGCATTTTCTGTGCTGTGAGCAGATAGTCTGTCCCGTTTTCGTGGACAGAGGAAAATGGTGAATCTGCAGTATAATCGTTGCCAGTTACCGGATAGATCAGAATCTGTCTGGTAAGTGTGAACTCTTTTTTGTCACGGGCCATCAGGGAAACTGCTGCAGCCAGATTGCCGCCGGCACTGTCACCGATCAGTGTCACAGGATGGGTCTCATATCCAAGTCCGAGACCTTTGGTGCACAGGGCACGTGTTACGGTGTAACAGTCAATCAGCCCGGCTGGAAATGGATGTTCCGGAGCCAGACGGTACTCCACGGAAATAACGATGCTGTCCGTATATCTGGCCATGCGGGCACAGATTTTATTGTAATTGTCAATATTTTCACTGATCCAGCCACCGCCGTGAAAGAAGAGAAGGATGTCCAGTTCACTGCGGACTTCTTGCATATCTTCTTCTGTTGGAAAATAAATGCGTAGTGGAATTGTGTGATCCTGACTGACAACTTTATAATCAATCGTTTTGTAAAAGGGGCGTAATGGATCTAATGCCTTCAGATTTGCAAATTTTCTGGAAGCCTGCAGATCAATTCTGCCGCCAGAAAGACGTCGTAACAATTTCTTTTTTGCTCGGTTAATGGTTATATCCTCCAAATATCATTTTATCTTTTTTGCTATTGTATTCTTTGTTCCCATTCTATCGCAGAAATGCGAGCCAGTAAAGACTAATCCATATCTTTCAGCAGTTGAATGATCCGAGTTGAAATACGGGACAGATAGTGGGATCTGCGGTAACCGATGCCGAGGGTATAGCGGGCATCAGGATATTGGAGAGGTATGACATTGACATGTTCAGGAAGAGAAATACCATGAGAACTCTCAAAAAAGATCCGGGGGTAGAAAGTGATACCATAATGGCTGGCGCATAGATTCAGGAGTGTACTCAGATTTTCAGTTTCGATATTGGATTCCGGTTGAATTCCTTCGGACAGCAGAATTTTCTCGATTCTGGCACGCATTGAATTACCTGGTTTACTTAAAAGGAGAGGGCTGCCAGAAAGCAGAGAAATCTTCCCAGTTCGATAAAGCTCCGCTTTTACAGCATCTGCTCGATCCTGAAACTTTTGATAAAGAAAACCGTCTGAGACGAGCATGCAGAGCTCGTCCTGACTGATAGCGATCCCAGCTATTGTCTTGTCGGTAAAGGGAAGTTGTTCCAGGATAATGTCCAGATCTCCTTCGGCAAGTTTTTTCTGCAATTCGGCATAGTTTGCCTCAATAATGGAAAATTCGATCTGTGGAAACTCCTGCTTTACGATTGGAAGCAGCTGGGGCAGAACAATTGCACCACGATTATAGGGAATACCTAAGCAGAAGGTTCCTTTTTGATTATTGTTGATATCATCGATTTCTGCAGTCAGATCATTTTCCAGCATGGTAAACCGTTGTGCGTATCGTTGAAATACAGATCCTGCATAAGTCAGAGTCAAAGGTGTGGTACGTTCGAACAGGCGGATATTCAGTTCTTTTTCAAGTGTTTGGATATGGTTGCTCAGGGACTGTTGGGAAATATAGAGATGACGTGCTGCTTTTGTAAAACTTCGTTCTCTTGCGACTACAAGAAAATAGTGAAACTGAGTAAATGTAATCATAAGGTTCTCCTTTGCATTTCGATCAGTCACAACCTAAAGGCTGTGGGCATTTTCAAAAATAACTGTTTGCTTTGTGAGTGATTATAGATTATTATTTTAAGCAATTCAATGAGGCATTTTCATATTCGAAGAATGTAATGTGGAATGGCTCATCTGGGCAGAAGTAGCGGTAGAAAGGCTATTTTTGTTAAGAATTATTAGTAGGAAAATCAGATATTGTCATTTTGGATGATCAGAACACAAAGACGTGCGACCGGTAAGGGGAGCACGTCTTTTTTTCGTCCAGATACAAAAAGAGAAATGGAGTGCAGATATGGAAAAACAAAACGATGAACTGGCCAGCAGCACGAGAACTGGTAAAAGTACAGAAATAACACAGGAAAAAAAGAAGGCAGAACCTACATTTACAGATCCTGGAGAGAATGAATCCTTAAATGTTGCGGAAATGCTTGTAAAAGGACTTGAACATGAGGGAGTGGAATATGTATTTGGTATTCCAGGAGAAGAAAATCTTGATGTGATGAATGCCCTAAAACACTCTAAAATTCAGTTCATAACCGTCAGACATGAGCAGGGAGCCGCATTTATGGCCGATGTCTATGGAAGACTGACTGGAAAAGCAGGAGTGTGTCTTTCGACATTAGGGCCTGGAGCGACAAATCTCATTACAGGAGTTGCTGATGCAAATAGCGATGGTGCACCGCTCGTTGCAATTACAGGACAGCTGAGCACGGACAAAATGCATTTGACATCCCATCAGTATCTGGATCTGGAAACATTGTTCAAGCCGATTACCAAAAGGACAAAAGTCATTATGCGTCCAGAGTCAGTGAATGAAATCACAAGGCTTGCATTTAAATATGCAGAAAATGAAAAACCAGGCGCAACGCATATCAATCTACCTGAAGATATTGCAAAGTTACAGGTGCCGGAAGGCGTGGCCAGAAAGACATTAAGAAAACCTGCAATTGTAAAAGAATATGCAGATATTACAGCTATCGAAGATGCCGCAGCAGAGATATTTTCTGCAGAAAATCCAGTGATCCTTGCGGGACATTCAGCTGTTAGAGCTGACGCAGCTGAGGCTTTGACCGATTTTGCCAATAAATTAAAGATACCGGTCATTAATACGATGATGGCAAAGGGAATCATTTCGTATGATAATCCATACTCCATGTGGACGGTCGGTATTCCACAGAAGGATTACCAGAATATAATTCTTGAAAAAGCTGATCTGGTACTGGCTATAGGCTACGATATTGTGGAATTTGCACCTATGAAGTGGAACATGCAGGACAATCACAAAATCATACATATCGACTCCCGTCCAGCTCATATCAACAAACTGTATCAGCCTGATGTGGAAGTGGTCGGAGACATCAGCAATTCACTGGAAAAGATCACAAAGAGATGTCATCGCAAGCAGGAGCCTGAATATGCGTTAAAGATCAAGCAAAAGCTGGTAGAAGAGCATGAAAGCTATGGGTCAGATGACGCATTTCCAATGAAGCCACAGAAAATTCTTTATGATGTACGAAAAGTCATGGGAGAAGACGACATTGTGATTTCCGATGTAGGAGCACATAAAATGTGGATCTCCAGACACTATAATTGCTACAGACCAAAGACATGCTTGATTTCCAATGGCTTTGCAACCATGGGAATTGCAGTGCCAGGCGCAGTGTCAGCAAAATTGATCAATCCGGATAAGAAAGTGCTTGCTATTTCTGGGGATGGCGGATTTATGATGAATTGTCAGGAATTTGAAACAGCAGTAAGAATGAATATTCCAATTGTTGTCCTCATTTTAAATGACAGTAGTTATGGTCTGATCAAATGGAAACAGGATGACCGTTTCCATGAACATTGTTTTGTTGATTTTACGAATCCGGATTTTGTACAACTGGCAGAGAGCTTTCACGCAAATGGTTATCGGATTGAAAAGGCACAGGATCTTATTCCGACACTGGAAGAAGCATTTGCATCACAAAGACCATGCATCATTGACTGTCTCGTGGATTACAGTGAAAACACAAAGCTCACCGAACACCTGAAAAAAGTCGTGAAAGAACTGGAAGACGAAAAGTAGCAAGGATAGAAGAACCAAAGGGAAAGACGATAGAAGTAGCAAAGATAACAAAAATAGAAGTACCAAAGGGAAAGACGATAGAAGTAGCAAAGATAACAATGATAGAAGTACCAAGGAAAAGACGATAGAAATACCATAGTGAAAAAGAGAAAATTTATTAAGTTGCAAAAAACAAGTAGCAAACATAAATAGTAATGTATATATTTGGTAGCACGAATCAAAAAAAGTAAACCGAAATAGAGAAATAATAAAAGCGGCGATACATATCAAAATAGGTTATTCATAGAAAATGAAGAGCTTATCAGATATTGTAAAGCCGCTTTTTACGCAAGTCAGCCTGTTACCCTGATAAAATATTTCTAGGAAAAATATACAGATTAAGATTGTCGAAATTAGAAGAATTATGTTAGAAAATGACAAAAATGTAAAATATAGTTTATGCACGGTAAAATATATGTTATATTATGGCATAATTTAAAATTCAGTACACGAGGTGATTTTTTGAACAGTAATTCAGCCATTTATATGGGTGTTACTGTTGGACTATGCATATTTATAATCCTGGCAGTAGCACTATGGTTATATAAGATACAACATTGTGGAGAATATGATGAGAGACAGCAAATAGCAAGGGGGAAAGCATTTCAGAACGCTTTTTTTACAATTGTGGGATTTGAACTTTTGCGGGTAATCGCAGAGCAGGTCATGGAGAGAAGGCTCTTTGACAGTTCAACATCAGCATTTGTGGCGGTGTTGCTTGGAGTAATGGTATTTGCAGTAGTGTGCATTTTAAATGATGCCTATGTTTCGTTTTCGAAGAAGGGAAATAAGGAGTATATAATTCTGGCAGTTGGGGTTTTGCTCAATTGGTTAATAGCAATTCGACTTTTAATTCATGGCGGTTTAACAAAAATAACGGATGCGGGATTACGAATTAATGGGAACTTTTTAATCGCTGTGATGGGTACGGTTATCATCACCGCAGCTCTGTGCAAAAAATGGATTAACAGGCGACCAGATTAAGAAAGAAGAAATTATGAAGAATCTGAAATTGAAATCAGCAAGAGCAGCTTATGACATGTCGCAGCAGGAACTTGCGGAGCGCGTACATGTATCAAGACAGACAATCAGTGCGATAGAAAAGGGAGATTACAATCCGACGATCAGATTGTGTATCGGAATATGCAAAGTACTTGGTAAAACACTGGATGAATTATTCTGGGAATAATTTTATTTGTTGAAAAGTTGTAAGTAATTTTTTACTGAAAATGTATAAACTACCTCTATTTAACAAATAATACTGACATAGTTAAATTATGACAATAAAATGGCTAAATGGAGGAAAAATTGTGAAGGCAACAGGTATAGTAAGAAGAATAGATGACCTGGGAAGGGTAGTAATTCCAAAGGAGATCAGAAGAACACTGAGAATCAGAGAAGGAGATCCTCTTGAAATCTTTACAGACCGCGAGGGAGAGATTATACTGAAAAAGTACTCTCCAATCGGCGAACTGGGATTATTTGCAAGGCAGTATGCGGAATCACTTGCACAGACAACAGGTTATGTTGTATGTATTACTGACAGAGATCAGATTAATGCAGTAGCAGGTGGAAGCAGAAAAGATCTTTTGTCCAAGCCAATCAGTAAGACACTCGAAGGTGTTATAGATGGAAGAGAGAGCATTACTGCATCTTCAGATGACAGAAAATTCATCTCTGTAACAGGAGAAGAAGGTGATGAAGAATATAAATTCCAGGTCATTTCACCAATTATCTGTGAAGGTGATGCAATCGGTTCTGTTATCATTATGACAAAAGACACGAAAGCAAAATTTGGCGAAGTAGAACAGAAACTGGCTCAGGCAGCAGCTGGATTCCTTGGACGCCAGATGGAAGCATAAGAAGACCTGCACCGGACGATTGCTGAATACAAATGAGCAGAATAAAGGTGGAGTCCGAAAATGCAGAATCAATATACAATTACAGATCTGACGGAAGTGGTCAGGAAACTCAGGAGCCCACAAGGGTGTCCCTGGGATAAAGTTCAGACCCATGAGAGCCTTCAGAGCTGTCTGATCGAAGAATGTTATGAAGTTATTGAAGCCATCAGTAACCAGGATACTCTTAATTTGCGGGAAGAACTGGGTGATGTGCTGCTTCAGGTCGTTTTCCATAGTGTACTCGCACAGGAAAAGGAGCAATTTACACTGGATGATGTAATAAGTGAAGTAACGCAAAAGATGATCAGAAGACATCCGGCAATCTTTGCGCAGGCAGAAAATCAAGAACAGAAATTATCCTGGGAAGAAATAAAAAAACAGGAAAAACAGGAGAAACGCAGGGAGCTCGAGGAACTGGTGCAACAGGGAAAAATTGATCCACAGGTCTTAAAGATCCGGGAAAAGAATCCACTGGAGCAGATTCCGAAGGCATTTCCAGGCACGATCCGTACACAGAAAGTCGTAAGGAAAGCAGTCAGAGAATATGGAGAAACTTTCAGATTAACAGATACAATTTGCCAAATAGAGTCTTTACTTGAGAATTTGAAGCTGAAACAGGAAGTAAATGAACAGGCTTCAAAGGATAATTATGACAATAAAAATGAATCCGAAGATATAGTTGGTAAATTGTTATTTGATGTTGTCTCTATTGCCGAAGAAATGGGCGTAAATGCCGAAAAATCCTTGACAAAAGCGACTGAAAAGTATATAAATAGAACAGTTAGGTCAGAGGCCTACAAATTATGATTACATTGGAGGAGGAGCTTTTAGCATGAATAAGACAGAATTAGTTGCTTCTATTGCTGAGAAGACTCAATTATCAAAAAAAGACAGTGAAATGGCTTTAAAGGCATTCATTGATGTCGTAAGTGAAGAGTTAAAAAAAGGGGAAAAGATTCAGTTAGTTGGATTTGGTACATTTGAAGTATCAGATAGAGCTGCTAGAACAGGTAAAAACCCACAGACAGGCGAAGCTATCGAAATCCCTGCATCAAAAGCACCTAAATTTAAAGCTGGTAAAGCATTAAAAGATATGGTAAATGCTTAATTAATTATTTGAAAAATAATTACTATGTGTTAAGATAAGACTACTATTTGAATCTGTATGGTTCTTCGGAATCATGCAGTGAACTGGTAGTCTTATTTTTAGTTTACGGAATTGGAGGGTTCATATGAGACTGGATAAATATTTAAAAGTATCAAGACTGATCAAAAGAAGAACAGTGGCCAACGATGCATGTGATGCAGGCAGAGTAATGATCAATGATAAAGTGGCTAAGGCATCTGTTGATGTGAAACTGGGGGATATTATTGAAATTCAGTTCGGTACGAAGTCTGTAAAGGTAAAGGTCACGGATATTAAGGAGACGACCAAGAAGGACGAAGCAAAAGAAATGTTTGAATATCTGTAGAATACAGGAATCAGATCCGCAGGAAGACGCATAAAACGTTCTGGTCAGACCATCTATTTTATCGATAGCGTGTATCGCATTTCTCTGTCTGCTAAGATGACAGCTCTAGTGTTAGAATAAAAGCATAAAAAGAGCTGGATAGCAGCACATAGTGTCAGGCACACGTAGAAAATGAGTATCTGATTATTGGAGGTAATGCGTTATGAAGAAAAATACGGAATCTTTAAAATCTATCTTTGGACCTTATGTTATGGGAGAATTCCTTTACAAAACAGCAAAGGATTCAGAAGGAAATGAAGGAATTAGAGAAAAAGAACAGGTATTTTTTGAGGATATTGATGACTATATTGAGCAGGCATAATATAAGATAAATTCTAAAAAAGCATTTTATGACAGATTGTCATGAAGTGCTTTTTTTGATTGGAAAATGAAAATAGATGGAGAATGGAAGACAGACAGGAAAAATGTAGCACAGGATCTGGATAAAAAGAAGCAGAGGGACTGGTATGGAGTTGAAAGCCGTACCGGTCTCCCTGCTTTTCTATTGCAGTATTAGTGTATTTTGATTGGTAGATATCTCTCAGTTGCACTTCTTACAGAATGACGGAGAGAATAAAATTAAACGCTGTTGCAGCTAGTACGCTACATGGAACTGCAATAAAGAGCAGCTGTGTAAACATGGAATTACGTTCTTCGTCAGTGGAACAGGAGCCAAGAATTAGACTGCCACCAGATGAAAATGGAGATATGGCAGAGCTCTGTGCACCAATGACAATGCAGGAGAAGATCACGACTGGAGAGATTCCTGTGCTTGCGGCCAATGCTGGAACAAGTGGAAACAGAGCCGGACAGACAACTCCGAGGGTGCTCGAAAAGAAGCTCATAACAGCACCGACAATACTAAATGCAATTGGGACGCACCATGCTGGAAGACTACTACCGGCCCAGTCAGCAAGTGCCTGAATGGTTCCGGCTTTGATAGCGATGTTGATCAGCATACCGACACCACAGATCATGATGATCGTATTCCATGGTATTTTTGCAATGACTTCCTTCTGTGGTGCCAGCTTTAAGAACAGGGCGATGACACAGAAAACTATAGAGACAAGACCAACATCCATTTTACTATTAATATAGGTGATTGTCGCATTGTGAGGAAGAATACTATGTAAGACAGGGAAAATCAGGACCAGCACGATCATGAAAATAATCAGTAACAGATTAGTGCGCTGTTTTGCACTAAATGGTTCTGGCTTTTCAAATGTGATGTCTCGGCCAATATTACGGTTCGCAGCAGGAATATAGCGAAATGCAGCGATCAGCACCAGAGAGAAAAGAATGCTGGCGATAAAGATGATCGTGGTGTAGTGGAAGGACTGCTCGGTATAACCAGCAGTGTCCATAAGACCGCGAAATATAATGCCGCTTCCGCTTGTCATAAAGTTCGCACCAGATAATGCACCACAGTTAACAGCGATGGCACCAACCAGTTTGTTCATTCGTGCTTCTTCACAGATCAACAGGGTGACTGGAGCCATAAACGCCATGACGGTAAAGAAACCAGCGCCCATGGCAGCGATGGAAGCTGCGGCAATATAGAGTGCAAATGGAAGCAGGCCGGGATGTTTCCGACAGGCATAAAGGATATAGCGTGCTGTTTTTTCTAGAGTCCCGTTCACAAGTGCAAAATTATAAAACAGGGAAACGGAAAAGATCACGAACATGGTACTGACTGGCCAACCGGCAATGACTTCTTTTGGTGCAAGTCCCATTGCAAAACATCCGATCAGAAATGCAAAAGCGATTGCAAACAGACCAGTGTTATATTTTGTACGGTAGCCAATTGCAATTGCGACTGCAATTGCAAGAACGATGAGTATACTAAGCATTGTAAAACCTCCCTTGTGTGTTTAGCTGCTGTGGTTATTCGATTCCAAGTAGTCTGACTGGAATGTCGTGAGTCATATAAGTGACCTGCTCCTCTGGAATTCCATGATCGACGAGATACTGCATATATTCCTGCATGGCAAGTTCCCAGTGTGGATTTTCAACCTGTCCTCCATCGGTATCGACCATGACATTGTGATATCCGACTTCTTTGATGATCTCCAGATTGCAGGGCAGATTACTTTTATACTTTCCACCTCCAAGATTCTGCGCATAACAGTGTTCGAGAATGACATCATAGTCCTTGACAAGTCGAACTTGGTCCTCGACGCTCATGCCGACCAGCCACCATTCCGGATGGGTGACCACGATTTTCTTAAGACCTGCATTTTTTGCAGCTTCCACAACGGTAAAACATTCTTTTGGAGAAATGTGGGCAGTGCCAAGAACTGCATCATGTTCTTTGATCAGAGAAAATACATCGTTCAATTCTGGGACGATCTTCCCATCCCGTACGACTTCAACACAGGCGGAAGGATCTTTTTTCATCTGCATTAGATGATTTTTTGCAGAGGAAGTTGGCAGCCATACGACTTTTGCACCAAGCTTTAATCCGCTTTCTACGGCAGCGGGATTGATACCACCGATGACACGGTTCAGTGTGATACTGCCGAACATTGTGAAATTGTTATCTCCATGGTGCACCCGTTCATTATAGCGGTTGCACAGATAAGCTCTGTCAGCGGTCATTCCCTGGTGAGTCTTAATCACAATTGCGCGGGCGCCTGCATGAATAGCAGCTTCTGTCAGTTCAAAATCATCATATGCTCGGATCCTCAGATCAGGATTCGTATGAACATGCATATCGATGACACCTTTTAAAGATATGTTTCCCATAAATATCATCCTTTCATTTATTAATCTTTTGGTAGTTCATGTTCACAGTATGCAATATTACTAATATTATCTCATAAAATTCATTGCTTTTGTGATATTTACATAATATAATAATTTTAATATAGACAAAAGGTAAAATTTAAGATATATCATATCGAAAAAAACGATGGCAAAAGTAAATCTGCGAAAGGATCGGATCCGGGTCAGGAAGGGAGCGGTACATATGGAACTGAAAGAACTCAATTATATGCTTACAATAGCAGAAGAAGGTAGTATTTCCAAAGCGGCAGAGAGGTTGTTCATGGCGCAGTCCAGTCTGAGCCATTATCTGCAGAAATATGAAGCGGAGATGGGGGGCAAGCTGTTCGTTCGTACATCGACAGGAATCAGGCCAACACAGGCAGGACAGCTGCTGATCAGCAGAGCAAGAAGTATTCTCAGGGAATATAGACTGGCACAGAATGAAATACAGGATATTGAGGAACTAAAGACTGGAAAGATCATTTTGGGGATCAGTACGTTCAGGGGAAGTTTTATGCTTCCTAAGGTGCTGAAGAAGTTTCGGGAAAAATTCCCTGGTGTGAAAGTGGAGATTGTGGAGAACAACAGCATGACACTCGAGGAAAAGCTGATTGAAGGACAGATCGATATGGCAGTCGTTGCTTTACCACTCAAGCATATCAAGACAGAGGTGACGTTCTTTAAAAATGATGAGATCTGTCTAGTATGCAATCAGGAGCATCCGGTCATGCAGTATGTCAGGAAATCAGAAAAAGATGGGCATCTATATGTAGATCTCAAAGATACGCAGGAGTTTGAATTTATTCTCAGTGATTACGACACAATTCTGGGTTCTACGGCGAGAAAAGAATTTAAAAAGAGGGGAATCGTACCGAAAATCTGCAACGATAATATGACGGCACCATTTGCGTTGCGGATGGCAGAAGAAGGGGTCGCACTGGCATTTACCTACAGATCCTGCAGAAACTCAGAAGGAGATGCACGGTACTTGTCCATAGGAGAGCGGGGAATTTGGCTTAAGATCGGGTTTGCTTATCCACCTGACGGGTATCGCTCCCAGGCTGCAAAGGCGTTGAGTGAAATGTTTCTGATATGTAGTCAGACAGAGAATAAGTAACCATTTTGGAAAAGGAAGAAAAGTCCGGTCATAAATTAAAACGTAAGTTAATATATTTAATAGACCCCGGAAATTCAGGGTGATCAACTGTCTACAGGCAGATCTTCAGCAGGATCTGCATGAACAAAAATATCAGGGGAGGCTTTTATATATATGGAAGACACGAAGATCAAACAGACACGGACACACAAAATATTTATGGAGAACAGAAAAAAGGCTGAGATAACAGGCGTTAATGATGTTATTTCATTTGACCTGAACACGATACTTCTTGAAACGGATACTGGAATGATCACAATTAAGGGAAGCAATCTTCATGTCAGCCAGCTGTCAGTAGAGAAGGGTGAGGTCGATATCGATGGCAAGATCGATGGCGTCAACTACTCGGAGATCAGCAGCTATACGAAGAAAGGTGAATCATTTATCAGCAGAATGTTCAAGTAGTGCCTATGAGTGAAATTATAACGTGGGAATGGAGATTCCTTGCAATATCCATGATGTGGGGAATGGCACTTTCGGTGCTGTATGATATTTTGCGGATATTCAGAAGGGTCGTAATACATAGAAAGGTATATGTAATGGCAGCAGAAGACATCCTGTTCTGGATGTTCTGTGGCTTTTTCATCTTTCACGTCACGTTTATGGTGAATGACGGAATTGTGCGTGCGTTTTCTGTGATCGGATTTGTACTTGGAAGTCTGATGTATCAGTACACGCTCAGTCCCTATTTTGTAAAATACTCTGCAAAAGCGATAAGATTTGTCCTGAAACCATTGAAAAAACTATTCAAATACATTAGAATAAGGCTATCCATAAGTAAAAGGGATGGTAAAAAGAAATATGAGAAGATACGAAACAAGGCGAAGTCTCGAGTTAAAGGCAAAAAGAAGAAGACGCTCTAATATAATTGCCATGTTTGCTGCAGTCGCAGTGGTATTGCTGCTGAGTGTGGTAATCTGGAATGGCAAACAGTCGCTGGCATCAAAAAGTGCATCGAACGAATCTAGAATCGATGAGCTGAGCCAGCAGATCGCAGAACAGGAATCCAGAAGTGATTCACTGGATGAGTACAAGAAATATGTGAAGACCAAAAAATATGTAGAAGAGATTGCAAAGGAAAAGTTCGGTCTCCTCTATCCAGATGAACTTGTATTCAAACCGACCGAATAGTGCAAAAGGTACTGCGAATAAAACTGTTAAAGGAAGGCGCAACAGACGTTTATGAGCATGACAGCAGGAAAATGGTCCCCCAAAAAGGCAGATATGATCTGGCTTTCTGGGAGGCCATTTTTTATATGATAAATGCAGATCGGGATAAGAATAGCATAATTCGTCGAAAACTTTTTTGTGGACGGGTGCTTCATTTGACAAAATACTTCCTCGCAGTAACTCTATAATAGGTTATTGCACAGGACTGTCTGCCTGAAAAGGCAGAAGCGTGTAGAAAAGGCGTTAAGTGAGGGGATTAGGAAATGAGTGCGGATATAGAGACATACGACAACGAGTATTCACTTACGAGGCTGAAAGAGACGGCGAAGACATTTCGTAAACTGGGGGAAACTTACGAAGATATACAGGGAAAGGGACATGCAGTCAATGTCATTTCCAATCAGCTGTTTGTTCTGGCGGATGTTATCAGCCAGTGTTGTGAAGTTCAGACAAAAGTCGTAAGAATGGGAAAGATGGACAAGGCTGGCATGATCAGGGGCATGCTGGTTCATGGAATTAAGATCAAATGGATGAAAATCGTCGAAGGGAAACCGGGAAGACGGGAAATCGTTGTGCTGGCAAAAACAGTTAAGCATAATTGCATTATGGTACGGGAACTTGCGGCAGAGGTCTCTAAGATCTACCGATGCGAATTTTATTCCTGTGAGAAGAACAGGACCATTGTCAATGAAGACTATCATGAATTTACGTTTATAGAAGAGCCAAGATTCCGTGTTTTATCTGGAATTGCCAGGAGCAATAAGGATAAAATGGATATTTCGGGGGATAACTTTTCAATTACTCAGCTGGATTGTGGACGGGACATCATTACGATCGCAGATGGAATGGGTGCAGGAAAAACTGCATTTTGTGAGAGCGAGACCGTGATCGAACTGATGGAACAGTGCCTGGAGGCTGGCTTTGATGAAAAGGTAGCGATCGGACTGGTCAACTCTGCATTCTCAGCAGGAGAATATATCACAAATCCCGTGGCTGTTGATATGAGCGTTATTGACCGGCAGTTGGGCGTATTGAACTGCATTAAGCTTGGGGCTGCATCCACATTTATTAAGAGGGAAGGCTGGGTCGAGATCATTAAATCAACGACACTTCCAATTGGAGTGCTCGAACAGGTCGATTATGATAATGCGGTGAAAAAGCTCTATGATGGAGATTATGTAGTTATGGTGAGCGATGGCATTCTTGAAAATCTGCCAGTTCAGGATAAGGAACAGAAACTGGTCGATATTATTAATGATATTACGATCCGTCAGCCAGAAGCGATTGCCAATGAAATCTTAAGGCAGGCACTCAGTTTGAATGAAAATATTGCAAAGGACGATATGACAGTCATTGTTGCTGGTGTGTTTGACACCCGTGAAAAAGTATATTAGTATACAAAATAAGTACAAAAAGTGTTAATAGAATTTCTTATAATATGCTGATAATATAAGAAGGAACAACATTTAGTTGCAGAATCGATACAGGAGCTATTGATAGAAATGACAAATACAGTAGAGAAGATTTTTGATTATATTAGAAAATATAAAATGATCCTGCCGGGAGATCATGTAGTGGCCGGAGTTTCAGGTGGCGCAGATTCCGTGTGCCTCCTGCTGGTGCTGAAAGAATTGCAGAGACAAATGGATTTTTCTCTGACAGCGGTACATGTGAACCACTGTATCAGAGGAGAAGAAGCCATGGATGATGAGCAGTTCGTAGAGCAGTTGTGCGACCAGATACATGTGCCTTGCAGGACTTTTCATGTTCAGGTCGAGAAAATGGCAAAACAGCAGAAACTTTCGGTGGAAGAGGCTGGAAGAAAAGCTAGATACGGATTATTTCGACAGGTGGCAGAGGAAAACGGAAGTGCCGGAAACGCAGGTCGCAAGGAACAGAGAGTAAGAATTGCGGTCGCACATCATATGGATGATCAGAGTGAAACCGTTCTGATGAATTTGTTCAGAGGCAGCGGTGTGCGTGGTATTTGTGGGATTCAGCCAGTCAATGATGACATTATTCGTCCCTTGCTCTGTATCAGAAGGGCGGAGATCGAAGAACTGCTCACCAGTTATGGGCAATCTTTTCAGACGGACAGTACAAATCTGGAAAATGAATATCTGCGTAACAGACTGCGTAATGTAGTCATCCCTTATCTTTCAGAAAATATTAATTCCAGTGTTGTGGAAAATGTCTGCAGTATGGCTGACATGGTGCGCGAAGCAGAAGAGTTTTTGGAAAAACAGGCAGCAGCCGCATTTGCAAAATGTGTCACTTTTAAGGAAGAGGACAAAACACATGTTGGATTGTATATAATTGACATTGTGGAATTTGGCGAACTGGATACAATAATAAAAAAATATGTTGTAAGGGAAGTTCTTTACAGGATTGCCGGACGACTAAAAGATGTATACAAAGTTCATATAGAATCGGTGATTTCCCTGTTGCAGAGGCAGTCGGGAGCAAGAGTGGATGTTGCCTATGGAATCAGTGCCTACAGAGAGTACGATAAGATCCTTGTAAAGAAAAGGCAGGATCCGGTTCAAAAGGATATGACAGGGAAAGGGATTCAGCCAGTCCTGTTACCTGTGCAGAAAGAAAATGAGTGGTACAAATTCCCATTAAATGGACCATTTATTGCCAAAGATGCCCCAGTTGTTCTGAAAGAAGTCTGTATTCAGGAAAAGATTTTATCAAATGAGGAAAAAAACCTGATAAATTCTAAAAAAATCGATGTAAATGACTATACGAAATCTTTTGATTATGATAAAATTAAATTTACACTTCAGGTAAGGACCCGTCAGAGCGGGGATTACATCGTAGTGGATGAAAAAGGTAGTAAGAAGAAGCTCAAAGATTATTTTATTAATGAAAAAGTACCGCGTTCATATCGGGACCAGGTACTTTTAGTCGCCGATGGCAGTCATATCATATGGATTGTCGGTTATCGGATGAGCGCTCAATATAAACTTACGAAAGAGACCAAACGAATGGTTACCATTGCATTTACGGGTAATGGAACAGTGTCGGATAGCACTAGAATGGAGGAAATATGAAGTTAGAACACGATATCAGCGTATTAATCCCAGAAGAGGATTTAAATAAGAGGATTGTAGAGCTGGGTGCGCAGATCAGTAAAGATTATGAAGGCAGAAGTGTCCATCTTATTTGCATTTTAAAGGGCAGTGTATTTTTCACATGTGAACTCGCAAAGAGAATAACGATTCCAGTAACCGTTGATTTCATGCAGGTTTCAAGCTATGGTTCAGGTACAGAATCAACAGGTACGATTACAATTAAGAAAGAACTTGATGAAAGCATCGAAGGAAAAGATGTAATCGTAATTGAAGATATCATTGATTCAGGAAGAACATTAAGTCATCTCTTCCCTATGCTCAATGAAAGAAAACCAAACAGCCTGAAGCTTTGTACATTACTTGACAAGCCTGAAAGACGTGAGTTTGAAATTGATGTGGATTATAACGGATTCCAGATCCCTGATAAATTTGTAGTGGGATATGGACTTGACTACGATCAGAAATACAGAAATCTTCCATTTATTGGTGTTGTCCATCTTTAACATAAAGGAAACTGCAGGTATGCAGAACCCAGTGGGAAGATCTATTATCATTCGATAACAGGAGGTATGCGATGAATAAAAACAGATATGGCAATATAGGTGTATATATCCTCTTTATTATTCTTGCAGTTGCCGGGTACTTTTTCATTAAGCAGACAAGAGTACAGAGTCAGCAGTATAGTTACCAGCAGCTTGTTAAGGATATGCAGGATGAGAACATCTCAGATGTAACGATCAAACAGAATGCAGAAACACCGACCGGTGTACTTACAATCGAATTAAAGAATGCAGATAATGGGACGACCAGAACTCTGTATGTATCCGATGTAAACGAGATTCAGAACGAACTGAACAGTTATAATGTAAGCTTTGAATTAAAGGATGTAGCAAGAGACAGCATCTGGCTTACCACAATACTTCCATGTGGAATCGGTCTGATTGCACTGGTATTTATCTTTATTCTGATGACTAGACAGTCAGCAGGCAGCAGCAATTCCAAGATGATGAATTTTGGTAAGAGCCGTGCAAAGATGATGGATGAGGCAGCACGCAAAGTCAGATTTGATGATGTTGCGGGACTTCATGAAGAGAAAGAAGAACTCGAAGAAGTAGTGGATTTCCTGAAGGATCCAAAGAAATATACAGATCTTGGAGCAAGAATTCCAAAAGGTCTGATCCTTACAGGCCCTCCTGGAACAGGTAAGACATTACTTGCCAAAGCAATCGCAGGAGAAGCTGGGGTACCATTCTTTAGTATCTCAGGTTCTGATTTCGTTGAAATGTTCGTTGGTGTTGGTGCATCCCGTGTCAGAGATTTGTTCGAAGAAGCCAAAAAGAATGCTCCATGTATTGTGTTCATTGATGAAATTGATGCAGTTGCCCGTAGAAGAGGTACAGGAATGGGCGGCGGCCATGATGAAAGAGAACAGACATTAAACCAGATGTTGGTCGAGATGGATGGATTTGGTGTTAACGAAGGAATTATCGTGATCGCAGCAACTAACCGTGTGGATATTCTTGATCCAGCTATTTTACGACCAGGTCGTTTTGATAGAAAAGTTGTTGTTGGCAGACCAGATGTCAAAGGCAGATATGAAATCCTTCAGGTACATGCAGCCAAAAAACCACTTGGTGATGATGTCGATCTTGACAGTCTGTCCAGAACAACAGCAGGTTTCACAGGAGCGGATCTTGAGAACCTGTTAAATGAAGCTGCGATTACAGCTGCAAAGAGTGGTAGAAAATATATCACCAATGCTGATGTAGAAGCATCATTTGTTAAAGTTGGAATTGGTGTTGAGAAGAAGAGCAAGATCATTTCTGATAAAGAAAAGAAAATTACTGCTTATCATGAAGCAGGGCATGCAATTCTGTTCCATCTGCTTCCAGATGTTGGTCCTGTTCATACAATTTCTATTATTCCAACAGGAATGGGTGCAGCAGGTTATACAATGCCACTTCCTGAAAAGGATGAAATGTTTAATACAAAGGGAAAAATGCTTCAGAATATCATTGTAGGACTTGGTGGCCGTGTGGCTGAAGAACTGATCTTTGATGATGTAACAACCGGTGCATCCCAGGATATCAAACAGGCAACATCAGTAGCCAGATCGATGGTAACAAAATATGGATTCTCCGATAAGCTCGGTCTGATCAATTATGATGATGACAGTGATGAAGTATTTATTGGCAGAGATCTTGCACATGCAAGACCATATGGTGAAAATATTGCAACAGAGATAGATGAAGAAGTTAAGAGCATTATAGACGACTGCTATGATAAAGCAAAGACTATGGTAACAGATCATATTGATGTGTTACATAAGTGCGCAGATTTACTTCTTGAAAAAGAAAAAATTACCAGAGAAGAGTTCGAAGCACTGTTTTAGGCGTGTGAAAAGGCGAAAAAAGGTGTGTGTGGGAGACTAAAAACGACATTGTTTTAGGATTTATACGATAACTGTTCAATGTGCACAAAAAAGCATGGCGATTTTTGACATATTTGTGAACACTTATTTCTTGCCTATTGCTATAATAAACATCGTAAAACCCCCCCAATACATTATATATTTTTTGCTACACCCCATAATAAGTGAAATACCTTCTCCAAAAAGGACAGCGTTCGGAAGCTGTCCTTTTTACTTTGCAAAAAAATAATAAAAATGTATTTTTCTATAAGTAATTATAAAATAAATCTGACTTAATTCTGATTTAAGGAACTTTTAATTGAATTCTATTTGGATTAGTTATAAAATATAAAGTGACTGTTTAGAAAGTCTGAAATAAACTGCTAAAAATGTGAGCGATAATCGTAGAGTAACTGGTACTGAACAGTCAAGAAGTAAACTGGATCGATATTGTATTTTTTAGGAGTGAATGATATGAGAATAGTTACATCAACGGAAGGTCTTACAGAAGATGAGAGAAAAATGCGGTATTTGTATAACGCAAGACCGATATTAAATCCCAAGGCTTTATTTAGTGATGCAACAAAAGAATACAGAGATCCTGCACAGCCACTTGAAAATGAGGATGTTACAATTCGTCTAAGGACTGGCAGGGATAATATAGATGAGGCTCTTCTGGTAGTCAACAATCAGAAACACAGAATGCGCAAGGTTAGTGCAGATCGTGTGTTTGACTATTATGAGACAGTAATTCACGTGACGGATGAAAAACTGTATTACTACTTTGAAGTCAATACAGGCCGGCTTTGTTATTTTTATAATCAGATCGGTGCCGCAAGGGAACTGAATCCATATTATAATTTTCAGATCATGCCAGGATTTCAGACACCTGAATGGGCACAGGGTGCAGTAATGTACCAGATTTTTGTTGACCGTTTCTTCAACGGTGACAGTACAAATGATATATGTAATCATGAATATTCCTATATTGGTGGACATACGATCCACGTAGATGACTGGAGCAAGATCCCTGCACAGGAGGGAGAAGGCGTCAGAGAATTCTACGGCGGAGATTTAAAAGGTGTATGGGAAAAACTCGATTATCTAAGTGACCTCGGAGTCGAAGTCATTTACTTTAATCCGTTGTTCGTATCTCCTTCGAACCATAAGTATGATATTCAGGATTATGACTATATAGATCCTCATATTGGTGTGATTGTCGATGATGGCGGTGAACTGTTAGCGGATGGTGATCAGGATAATACACATGCAACAAAATATATCAATCGTGTAGCAGGTAAAAAGAATCTGGAAGCGAGCAATGATTATTTTGCAAAGCTGGTCAGTGAGATTCACAGACGTGGTATGAAAGTCATCATTGATGGTGTATTTAATCACTGTGGATCATTTAATAAATGGATGGACAAGGAAAAGATCTATCAGAACTCAAAAGAGGATTATGCGAGCGGTGCTTATGCAGACCGGGAGAGTCCTTATCATGAGTTCTTTAAATTTTTTAGCAATCAGTGGCCTGATAATAATTCCTACGATGGCTGGTGGGGATATGATACCCTTCCTAAGTTGAATTATGAAGGCTCAGACAGACTTGAGGAATACATCCTCAGTATCGCAAAAAAATGGGTCTCTGCGCCTTATAATGCGGATGGATGGAGACTGGATGTTGCAGCGGATCTTGGTTATAATAAAGAATACAACCATAAGTTCTGGAAGAAATTTCGGAGTGCTGTAAAAGAAGCGAATCCAGATGCAATTATACTGGCAGAGAACTATGGAGATTCCTATGACTGGCTTCAGGGCGATGAATGGGATACCGTTATGAATTATGATGCATTTATGGAACCTGTTACCTGGTTCCTGACAGGAATGCAGAAACATAGTGATGAGTTCCGTCAGGATATGCTGGGAAATGCAGATAATTTCTTTGGTGCGATGAGACATAATATGGCACATTTGGGCGGGCAGTCTTATACGGTTGCGATGAATGAACTGTCGAATCATGATCATTCGAGATTCCTGACCAGAACCAACCGTACAGTTGGAAGAATCTCATCAAAAGGGGCACAAGCCGCATCAACCGGAATCAATAAGGCTGTTTTCAGGGAAGCTGTTGTGATACAGATGACATGGCCCGGAGCACCTACAATTTACTACGGAGATGAAGCTGGCCTGTGTGGCTGGACGGATCCGGATAACAGAAGAACATATCCATGGGGAAAAGAGGATGAAGAACTTCTGAAATTTCACCGGGAAATCATACAATTACATAAGAGGATACCGGTTTTAAAGAATGGCTCTTTTATTTCGCTGAAATCAGAGTATAATCTGATTTGTTACGGAAGATTTAACAGGGAAGACGCTGTCATTGTCGTTGTTAATAATAGCGATGATGAAAGAAGGGCGGTAATTCCTGTGTGGGAGACAGGACTGACTCATAGAGATGATGTCGAACAGATTCTGGTAACTTATGATGGAGGATACAGTACACAACATCTCGGCTACAGTTTGCCGGATGGAAAACTGGATATTGGTCTGCGTGGTAATTCCGCAGTCATATTAAGAAAGATCCACGGATAACATCTTTAGAAAGGACAGGATAAGATGGACAATAAGAATACAAATAATGTAAAAAATAATAAAACAAAGAATAAAAATTACGCTGTACAGAATAAGAAAAGTGCAGATATTGATATAGATGAAGAAATTTTAAGATCAGTTGAGGCAATGTCAGCGCCTGTTTACAGTAAGGATTTTAAAGGTAATAATGAGAATGACGGATTAGATGGTGCAAACGATAGAATGAATGCTACTGATGGAGCAGATAATGCAGAAGCAGGCGGAAACAATAGAGCTGATGCAGCTCATTCTAGTAGTGATATTAGACTGAATAAGAAGTTAAGACAATGGAACAAATATAAGAAATATGTGTATACACTTGGTGGTATCGCTGTAGCAGCAATTGTTGTTGTCGCAGGGGCAAAGATCATTGGCGGCCTGAATAAGGGCGACAATGGGGCCGCTACAACAGCTCAGAAGCAGACAACTGCAAAACAGGAAACAACTGCAGCTATTGCAGATAATAATACGGTAGGTACAGAAACACAGGCACAACAGACAACTGTGGCTGATGCAGATAAGCCTTATAACAGAATTTTCACAACGGACAAAAAAGTAGATTCAGAAGATTTTTCATATAAAGATTACTATGCAAATTCTGTATTTGTCGGAGATATGATCATCAGTGGTATTGAACACTATGGATATCTTGACAGCAGTCAGGTCATTTCAGATGATAATGTGACAACTGACAAAGCAACGAAGTTCGTAGATCAGATCGTTTCTGCTAATCCTGATAAAGTATTTATCATGCTTGGACTTAACGATCTGAATTATGGAACGGATATCAGAAGCACAGATAAGATCACACAGTATTATAAAGATCTGATTCATGAGATTCAGGACAAGCTTCCAAATACCAAGATCCATATAGTTTCAGTATTGCCTATTTCAAAATCGTATGAAGATAAATCTACTGTTAAGATTTCAAATAACAATATTAAGGAACTGAATCAGAAACTGGTACAGATGGTTGCTACAGATGGAGTAAGTTACATCGATCTCTACAACGCATTTACAGATGGCAGTGGAAATCTGGATTCTGAGTTAACAAGTAATGGTGTAGCACTTTACAATTCTTGCTATGGATTTATGTTAAATACGATTGCTGAAATTACAAATATTGATGCAAAGTAAAAATAGAGAAAAAACAAAGTAAAAAAGTAAGAGAGGATAAGAAAGAATGAATTTTCATGTTCTAACATTGTTCCCTCAAATGATTATAGATGGATTAAGTACAAGTATTACAGGCCGCGCGATAGAAAAAGGCATCCTGTCTGTTGATGCTGTGGATATCAGAGACTTTTCCAGCAATAAACATATGAAGGTAGACGATTATCCATATGGTGGAGGCGCAGGTATGGTCATGCAGGCAGAACCTGTTGTCAAGGCATATGAATCTATTGTCAGCAAAACTGGGAAAAGACCAAGAGTGGTATATATGACACCACAGGGACACACATTTAAACAGGAAATGGCAGAAGAATTCGCAAAAGAAGAGGATCTGGTAATCCTCTGTGGACACTATGAAGGAATTGACGAAAGAGCTCTGGAAGAAGTCGTAACAGACTTTGTATCCATTGGTGATTATGTACTGACAGGTGGAGAACTTCCTGCAATGGTCATGATCGATGCGATTTCCAGACTTGTCCCAGGAGTACTGAATAATGATGTATCAGCAGAATTTGAAAGCTTTCATGACAATTTGCTCGAGTATCCTCAGTATACCAGACCGGAAACTTATAATGGTAAAAAAGTGCCTGAAGTTCTTTTGTCAGGACATCATGGAAAAATTGATGAATGGCGTCTTCAGAAATCGATTGAGCGGACCAAGAAATTCCGCCCTGACCTCTATGAGATCTATCTGACAGAGCAGAAGATCCGAGAGGAAGAGAGCCAGAAGAAAAAAAGAAAGAACAAATAACAAATAACAAATTACAAAGTGAAATATCTAATTGAAGTTAAGTAAAAGCTCGTTTAGAGTCCAAAACCCAAGTAGGTGTAAGCAAAATGCAAGTCCAAAGGCTGAGTCGCAAGTGTAAGCCAAAGGTAAGTCCAAAGGCTGAGTTGCAAGTGTAAGCCAAAGGTAAGTCCAAAGGCTAAGCCGCAAGTGTAAAAGCTAGATTCATGTGCAGGACGAAACTTGGATACAATCAGGACGAAGCAGTGAAGCAGTAAGCAGGATTTTAATTCGGGTTTAATAGAAGTAGTGAATTGAAGCAGGCAGGGAAGGGTAAGCAGAGTATCGAGAGTATCTATCCCTGTATCTGCTTTATTTTTCTGTATGGGAACATTTCTGATGCAGGTGCATATAGTAAAGTAAGTATGGTAATAAAAACTTTTTGACATTAAAGTTAAAAAGTGGTGTAAAATATCTTGACAATTCAAACACTGATATGCTAGAATCAATATTGCGTTATGGAGTGTGTGTTGCTCGATCACAAAAAGTTATCCGGGACAATAGACAGCTGGTAATTACATAATAGGAATGCCTAGATAGCTCAGTCGGTAGAGCAGAGGACTGAAAATCCTCGTGTCACTGGTTCGATTCCGGTTCTAGGCACTTTATATGCGGGTGTAGTTCAATGGTAGAACACTAGCCTTCCAAGCTAGATACGTGGGTTCGATTCCCATCACCCGCTTTTTTGTTACAAAAAAATAAGAGTAGTCATTTTACTGGGAGACCAGTGAGATGGCTGCTCTTGTTTCTTTTTACACGGAAGTTATCAAAAGTCAGTTTGAAGTACCATTTGTACTGACATCAGGGGAGGTTGCTGACTCCAGCCCATTTTCAGCACGGTATTGTTCAGCGGCAGGGTCAATGATCTGGTAGACACGGGAATATTCTTTGGTGTCTGGATCTTTGACAGTCTGACATTTGTTCTTATAGAGGAACTGGGTGAGGGCGTAACAGTCGACCCATATTTCGTTGTTACATTCTTTCTGGCATTCATTGAAAATGAGTTCAAGGCCGAAGTGTAAATGTACCTGGTCGATATTATTTACATTTTCAGTAGAACTGTAACCGGTGTGTCCCATATAGCCGATGACATCGCCTGCCTGAACGACACTGCCTTCCTGCAGAGATTTGTTGAATGGAAAGTTCTGACGGAGATGCGCGTAGTAGTAATATCTCTTTTTATCAAAACTTCGAATACCGATACGCCATCCACCGTACTGATTCCAGCCCATGACTTCCACATAGCCGGATTCAACGGCAATAATTGGTGTTCCAATTTGTCCCATCATATCATGACCGAGGTGATTTCGTCGGTATCCATAACTTCTGGATACGCCAAAGTCATCGTAATCACTATAAGAGTAGCCTTTGGCAATGGGAGAAAAGCCTTTCAGACCATATTTATCGACCCAAACAAGTTCATCCGGATTAGAATCGCTGGCGGTCTGAATCTGATAGTTTCCCACGAGACCACCAAGAACAGCATCATAAGCTTGATAATAGTAGTTGTAATATTTCGTGTCGGCGCTGACGGCATCAATGGTTGTTTCCTGATTTTGCAACTTCTTGGCAAAGTTCGTCAGATCAGATTGTTTGTAGCTCTTAAAATCACCACCATATTTTGCACCTAGGTAAGCGAGCAGTTCGACCCAGTTGAGTCGCACCTCATTGGCTTGAGAGTTGACATCCAGTTTGTAGGCGTCTTCCAGAGCCTGTTCGGAAACGTTGAACTCGACCCATTTAATATAGTCAGAATCGGAATCACCGGTTGTGGCATCCTCAAGCGAACCACTATTTCCTGTGCCTTCTCCGCTTTCTGGATCTTCAGGTGTAATGGAAGTTCCAGAATTCTGTAATCCGGCGGCATTTTCACTATTGCTGGAGACATTATCTGTTACGACAGACTGGCTGTCAGGTGGGAAAGAGTAGTGTAAGATGATATATGTAAAGAGAAATAAAATGAAGGCAAATTCGCATAGAATCCCTATCTTTAGAAAGATACCACGTTTCATGCACTGTACCTCAGATTTTTAGATAGTATAAATATATGAAAGAAAAAACCATTCTATACCAGTGGCGGATTCCAGAAAATGAAGCCTTTACGATACATGGACAGAAGTGATAAAATAATGGGAATAGAGAACCAGAATAAAGATGTTAAAAAAGCAATTTGAAAAATACAAAACAGAAAACATCCTAAAAGAAAAAGAGGAAGCAAAATGAAATTATTACTGACAGCAATTAATTCAAAATATATCCATTCAAATCTAGCGGTTTACAGTCTGAAAGCTTATTGTGCAGAGCATGCCAAACAGAGAGGACTGGGGAATCTCGGGGATACCGTTGAGATCGCAGAATTTACGATCAATCAGTATACGCAGGATATTTACCGTGAAATTTATAAGAAACATCCAGATATCGTTGCATTTTCCTGTTATATCTGGAATATAGACTATGTTTATGAAGTTTGCAGGGAATTGAAAAAGATACGTCCAGATCTGATCATTTGGCTTGGAGGGCCAGAAGTAACCTATGACAGCCAGAAGGTACTCAGGGAACATCCATATATTGAGGGCGTAATGATCGGGGAAGGCGAAGAAACATTTCTGGATGTGGTACGATTCTATAATCATAGCGGAAATGAACAGAAGGGTATTGAAATAATATCTTCACTAAATGAAGTTGCCGGAATCTCCTATCGTAAAGAGGATGGACAGGTTGTGACGACAGCAATGCGTCCGCTGCTCGATATGGACGAGCTACCTTTTATATATGACGACATGCGTAAATTTGAAAATAAGATCATTTATTATGAAAGCAGCAGAGGCTGTCCATATGGCTGCAGCTATTGTCTTTCCTCTGTGGAAAAATCAGTTCGATTCCGTAGCATTGATAAAGTAGAACAGGAACTGGGATTCTTTCTATCACATAAGGTCGCACAGGTCAAATTTGTCGATCGGACGTTTAACTGTAGTCATGAACGTACAAAGGAACTGCTGAACTTCCTTCATGAACACGATAATGGAATCACCAATTTTCATTTTGAAATTGCTGCCGATCTTCTAACTGATGAGGAGATCGATCTGATGGAAGATATGCGTCCAGGGCTGATTCAGCTTGAAATCGGAGTGCAGTCGACCAATACAGATACCATCGAGGAGATCGACCGTGTTATGGACTTTGGCCGTCTATCAGAAGTAGTGAATCGGATCAATTCCTTTGAAAATATTCATCAGCACCTGGATCTGATCGCAGGTCTGCCTTATGAAAATTATGAATCTTTTACAAGATCATTTGATGATGTATACCGACTTTGTCCAGAACAGCTGCAACTCGGGTTCTTAAAGGTGCTCAAGGGTTCCAAGATGGCCAGAAAGGCAGGCGACTATGGCATTGAGTTCACTGCGAAGGCACCTTACGAGGTACTGTTCACGAACTGGATTTCCTATGATGATGTGCTGGCAATCAAAAATGTGGAAGAGGTCGTGGAATTATATTATAATAGCGGCCAATATGCGTATACGATGAAAGAATTGTTAGAGGAGTTCGATGGACCATTTGCAATGTACAAAGCGCTGGCGCATTACTATGAAAGTAATGGTCTCTTTGACGTCAAACACTCCAGAATTACCCGTTATACGATTCTGATGGATTTTATTAGATCGCTGAAAAATGTAGATACTAAGAAATATGAGCAGATCCTGCTCTTTGATTTATATTTACGGGAAAATCTTAAGACATGTCCATCCTTTGCGGATGATTGTGCGGGATACAAAAAATCTTTCAGAAAACTTTATACCAGCTTTTCACCAAATAAAGCGACTCATATACAGGCATTTGACTGTAATGTAGTGGAATTATGTGGGGCAGAGGCTGAGATAATTGATATTGGAAGTGTAAAAGCAGAGGATGAATTCCTTAGCAGTACCAAAAAGGAACTGATCATGTTCGATTATGCCCAGAGAAACCCATTGAACTATGCGGCGAAAGCTTACATTTTGAAGTAAGGAGCAAGTATGGCAACAAAAAGGACGAAAGAAATATTAGAACTTCTGGATGAGAAGTACACAACAGAATACCGGTGCAGCTTGGAATATAGTAATCCATGGCAGCTTTTGTTTGCGACTATGATGAGCGCCCAGTGTACCGATGAACGTGTCAATATTGTGACCAGGGAGTTATTTAAAAAATATCCTACGCTGAAAGATTACGCGCAAGCAGATCTGAAGGAAATGGAAAATGATATTAAATCTACAGGATTTTACCATAACAAGGCGAAGAATATCATTGCCAGCGCAAAGATTCTGCTGGATAAATACAATGGAGAAGTTCCACAGGCACTTGAAGATCTGACGGCGCTGCCAGGTGTCGGCCGTAAAACGGCCAATGTAATCAGAGGAAATATATTTCATGATCCAAGTATCGTTGTGGATACGCATGTAAAAAGAATATCCAATAAACTTGGGTTCACCAAAGAAGAAGATCCTGTAAAAATAGAATTTGATCTAATGAAGGTATTACCGAAAGATCACTGGATTCTTTACAATATTCAGATCATTACCTTTGGAAGGGAAATCTGTACTGCACGTGCCCCAAAATGTGAAGAGTGTTTCCTGAATCATTTGTGTAAGGCAAGGAAAGGGAAAAAAGGATGATAAATTCGTATATTGCACTTGATCTTGAAATGACAGGTCTGAATCCGGCAACAGACCGAATTATGGAGATCGGTGCAGCCAGAGTAATAGACGGACAGATAGAGGAGACATTGAGTACGCTGGTCAATCCCCAGGTGCCATTATCGGATAAGGTAATGGACCTGACAAAAATTACACCTCAGATGCTTCAAGGAAAACCTCTGATTGAAGATGTGATCGAACAGCTTGTTATATTTACACAGGGACTTCCACTTCTGGGCCATAATATTATTTTTGACTATAGTTTTATAAAGAAAGCTGCAGTGAATCATAAGCTGAAGTTTGAAAGAGATGGCATTGATACTTTGAAAATTGCAAGGAGAGTATTGCCAGATCTGGAGCACAAAAGGCTGGAGGATCTCTGTACTTATTTTGCAATCGATCCGGGAAATAATCACAGGGCTTTGGATGATGCATTGAGCGCAATGCAAGTTTATCAAAAATTATATCAAGCTGATCCGCAGGATAAAGGATTTTCAGAGACGATAAAGTTACATTATAATGTGAAAAGGGATACGCCGATCACACCGAGACAGGTAACATTTCTCAGTGAATTGCTGGAGAAACATCAGATTGTGCTGGAGGCAGATATAAAAAGCCTGACAAAAAGTCAGGCTTCCAGAATGATTGATAAGATCCGTGCTACATATGGGAAATAAGCAGGAAGTTCAATCGTATAGTGAATCGTTTTGCGATAGAGTGGATCATAATTTATGCTGATCGTGACTGAAGATTCTCGATGATTGATTTCTGTGTTATGGAATTCAGAGATTCTGCAGTTTTGATCAGGTCATGGATACGTTCTGACTGGTTGGTGCGTTCGTAGTAATCTGCGAGTGCATAGTAAGTTGTCGTAACGTCTGTCTGGCAGTCGATAGCAAATTCAAGCACCTGGATTCCTTCTTTTTCATAGTCAAGACTGATCAGACGGGTACCCCATTTATTGAGGATAGATACAAGGTCTGCATAGTTATCATCATATTCCGTCAGATGATTCAGGTTTGCAGTTCCATATTCCATTTTTAGATCAGTATTGGTCATGCCTGTCAGATTCAGGATTTTCCGGTCGGCCAATGCATGAATCCGTTGCTGATAATCTGTGATCTGAGAATCATTTATCTCAAAAAAAGGTAGGGAATCTATAGGAATTGTGATATAATTTAAGTTATCAATATTTTTACGTCTGGTAAGATTTGCTTTTTGTTCATGTTCCCAGAAAGACTCAGAATTATCTTTTCGAGAGTGATCATGTTTCTTTAATTCATAGGTGAACCAGACCAGAAATAAAATGACAAATGGCAGAAGAAGTTTCATAATTTCTTTTTCCTTTCACTGTCTGCAAATTGTTGCAGACGTTCTATAATCATTAGTACTTTTTTCATTATATTACATCCAATGATAAATGCAAAGCGGTATTTGCAGGGTGCAAATCTGTAAAATGAAAAAAGTAGCTGATTTATACAGACAGGAGTTTAATATGATTAATTTTAATAACAAAAAAACACGAAAAATATTTTCCAGTATTCTGATTATTATTCTGGTACTCGCAATGGTAGTTCCAGTAGTTGTTTCTGCATTCATCCAGTAGAACGTATGACGAACAGGCGTATGCCAGTCAGTATTGGAAAAATTACACTATGGCAGGAACAGGAAAATGCAGGAAGGTGTAATTTTACCTGACGGCAGGAAAGCCAATAGAATTGAAGTGAGGAAAAATATGAATACAGGGAAATTGAGCAATTCAGTTTTAAAGCGTTCGGTTCTAAAGCTGATCAAAAAAAATAGTAATAGAATTTCCGGTACAGCTGTAGGTTCTGACGCAGCAATTGTGACAGCATCCCAGTCCCAAGGGCTACAAGAACGAGCTATTGGAAAAAAAGATGGAAATGACCAGGAAGCGCTGGCTGCAAGTGTTAGCTCGGCACCCAATGCGGTCTACCATGTCAGCAATAATCTGGAAGCATCTGGCGCACATGTAACAGGAATCGTTGCCAGTATTCTTTTTCCAGATGATGCGGATGAACAGGAACTGAAAAAATGTGTCAGGGAAGTCGCAGAGCAGTGTGAAGAACTGGGCATTACCTATGCTGGTGGTGATACCAGGGTGATTTCAGGCGTCAGCAGTCCGATTATCTCTGTAACCGGATTTGGACATGTCTATGCAGGCACAGATACAAAAAAAGAGTTTATCGGCGCAGCAAATGCCAGACCTGCACAGGATATTATTCTGACTAAACAGATCGGTATAGAGGGAGTCAGATTACTTGCAGAAGTTGGAAGAGAGGAAATACTTACAAAGTATTCTGTTGATCTCATAGAAAAGGCAATAGGGGATAAAGCGGATTTATCTATTGCCAGAGAAGCACAGCTCGCAATCCAAAATGGTGTAACGGCGATGACCGATGTATCTGAAGGTGGCATTTTTGCAGCATTGTGGAATTTGTCAGAGACAGCAGGCGTCGGTATGGATGTCGATTTGAGAAAGATCCCTGTTCGACAGGAGATTATTGAAATTTGCGAGATATTCGATATCAATCCATATGAACTGGCGTCAACAGGTTGTTTACTGATGACAGCTGACCGGGGATGTGATATAGTAAATGCACTTACACAAAGTGGAATTGATGCAGTAGTCATCGGGGAGACAACGGATAATAATGACAAAATTATCAGACATGATGAAGAAGTCAGATATCTGGATCCGCCAAAAAGGGATGAGCAATATAAGGTGATAAAGTAAAAGGCGTATATTATATAAGACAAAAGTACTAATTTAGTCTTTCCTAATTTACCTATCTGGTGCTATAATGGAGAAGTCAGAATTAGAATAAAAAATGTCATATTTTGGCAGTAATAATAGATTCAGATTGGTAGTGGCAGAAAAGGTAATTATGCTGAAAGTAATTTCAGAAGCGTGCATCTGGTGACTGTGGAGAGGGTTTGTCCGTATTTCTCATGCATGTAAAGCTTCTGATCAGAATGAAGTTATAGCGACTTCATGGAGATAGAATCGTAATATTTATTTTATGACTAGAAGAAGATCAACAATAACGGGAGTTAACTAAGGAGGATTTTGCAATGGCTGATATTAATGTAGAATGCATCAACCCATTTCTAATGGCATCAACCAGCATTTTAAAAGAAATGTGCCAGTATGATTTAAAGGTTGGAAAACCGTATGTTAAAACTACAGAATTTGATAATGATTCTGTAATTATTATGATAGGTGTTACCGGGGAGATGCGTGGTCAGGTTTTAATGGCATTTACATTAACCAAAGCCTGTGATGTTGCCTCAAAAATGATGATGGGAATGCCAGTGTCACAGCTGGATGAAATCTCTATGAGTGCCATCAGCGAATTGGGTAATATGATTATGGGTAATGCTGCAACGATGCTGTCAACAAAAGGGATTGGAATTGATATTACACCACCTACTGTATGTCAGGGAAGAGTAGCAATCATGACAGGTGCGAAAAATATCTGTATTCCACTTAATATTGGAGCAGAGACACTGCTGGAACTGTATATTGCGGTGAAAGCTTAAAAAAATTTGCTGGCCATAAATCAAAGCCAGCAAATTTACAAGATTGGCGTGGCCAATCTTGATAGAAGGCAACAATAAAATTTAGGTCCATAAATCAAAGCCAGCAAATTTACAAGATTGGCGTGGCCAATCTTGATAGAAGGCAACAATAAAATTTAGGTCCATAAATCAAAGCCAGCAAATTTACAAGATTGGCAGAGCCAATCTTGATAGAAGGCAATAATAAAATTTAGGTCCATAAATGAAAGCCAACAAATTTACAAGATTGGCATGGCCAATCTTGATAGAAAGCAACAATAAAATTTAAGGCCATAAATGAAAGCCAGCAAATTTACAAGATTGGCAGAGCCAATCTTGATAGAAGGCAACAATAAAATTTAGGGGCATAAATGAAAGCCAGCAAATTTACAAGATTGGCATGGCCAATCTTGATAGAAAGCAACAATAAAATTTAGGGCCATAAATGAAAGCCAACAAATTTACAAGATTGGCATGGCCTGTTATTTATAGTATAGACGAATTTTTTGAAGAAGGTGTAGAGATGATTAATATTGTTCTGCATGAGCCAGAGATGCCTGCAAATACAGGAAATATCGGTAGAACCTGTGTCGCAACAGGTGCGAGACTGCATTTGATTGAGCCACTTGGTTTTCAGATTAACGATAAAATGTTAAAAAGAGCTGGTCTGGATTACTGGGACAAACTTGATGTTACAATCTATGATGATTATCAGGATTTCTTGAATAGAAACCCTGGTGCAAAGATCTATATGGCTACAACAAAAGCACCACAGACATATACAGAGGTACACTATGAGCCGGATTGTTATATTATGTTTGGTAAAGAAAGTGCCGGTATACCAGAAGATATCTTGGTGGAGCATCAGGATACTGCTGTAAGAATTCCAATGATCGGTGATATTAGATCTCTGAATCTTGGAAATTCTGTTGCAATTGTGTTATATGAAGCACTCAGACAGAATAATTTCAGTCATATGAACTGTGAGGGACATTTACGGATGTTCGACTGGAAATAGATCAATCAGGCAGTAGTAGTTCATGCCAGTGGTCAATTAGTAAACATGCAACAACATGAAACAATATAAAACAACAAAAAAGCCTGTACAGAGCAATCTGAATTTGAAATCAAAAATGGAATATACATCTATGGAAAGGAATTACAGTTCGTTGTAAATCCTTTGCAAGGAATAATTCTATGATTATTTCTCGTTCGGCAGCTCTACAGGCTTTTTCTATTTAATTTTACATACTGCTATATTTTATATTAGTAGTTTCTTCATTTCTTATATTTTATTATTATCATTTCTGATATTGAAATCTACATATATTAACATTTTTATATTGAGATCTATATATATTAACATACCTGACATTAAAATCTACATATATTAACATTTTCTATTTTAAGATCTTCACGTATTAATAGTTCTAATCTGAAACTCTTAATATTCTGAATTCCGTACTTTAGCGAATACGAGGCAGGGTAAAGATAAATTCTGTGCCTACACCGACGGTACTGATTACATCGATCGTTTCGCCATGTGACTGAATGACTTCTTTGGTGATAGAAAGCCCAAGGCCAGAGCCTTTCTTATCTTTCCCTCTGGAAGAATCCGTTTTGTAGAAACGATCCCAGATCTTATCCAGACTTTCCCTTGGAATGCCAACACCAGAGTCGCGTACAGAAATATAGGCTTTTTCACCTTTGACAGTGGTATTAATGCCGATACTGGAGCCAGGTGAGCTAAATTTAATCGCATTGTCGATCAGATTGTAGATGACCTGCTGAATCTTGTCCTTGTCAGCACTGACATTGAGTTCTTTTGAGGAAAAAGTCAGATGAAATGTGATTTTTTTCTCCATACAGATGCCCTCAAATGTTTCAATAATCTGTCGGATCGTCCGGTTGATATCAAATGCCACAATATCAAGGCGTACAGTCTTTGGATCGAGGTCATTGAGTGTCAGAATGTTATTGGTCAGTTTGGTCAGACGTTCTGTTTCGTTGAGAACAATGTGCAGATATTTCGGACTCATTTCCGGTGGAATGGTACCATCGAGAATCGCTTCCAGGTAACCTTTGATGGAAGTTAGAGGAGAACGGAAATCATGAGATACATTAGATATGAACTTCTTTTGAAAATGATCCATTTCATGTAGTTCAGATGCCATATAATTCAGGGAATTTCCGAGTAAACCGATTTCATCATTGTTCAGGGATTTGATCTTATAACTCAAGTTTCCTTTCCCATACTCATCAGTGCCTTTGATGATCTCTTTCAAAGGAATATGTACTTCTATCAGATAAGTGATAATAAAAAGTGTTGCAAGAGCAAGCATGATAAGAAAGGAAATATAGTTCGAGCCGAAGTTTGTCTGTGCAGTCGCGTGCAACTGGGACTCTGGCACGTGGATGGCTACGTAACCTTTTGTGGCATAAGAGCTTGTAACAGGAGCCAGTACACTTAGCATATTATCATCAAAAAATCCGTAAAAGGAACCACTCTGATAGTATTTACTACCGGATAAGGTAGAGTCAAAATCCACGAGTGTAGTTGGATCATCGGCTTCTGCAGCGGTATCGAGCAGGATATTTCCATTTGGATCAATAATCATGATTCTGTTGTCACCGAGTTTTGAGATGATTGAGAGCTCGGTCTGAATCATCCGTAGATTCTCATCGGAAAAATAGGTCTGCCCATACTGGGTCGAAATGCTGACTGCCTCTTTATACATTGTTGAGGCAGCATTTTCACTGATGGTCCGGTAATTGATACTATAGGAAATAAATGAAATAGCAATAAAACCTGTAATTGCACTGATGATATATACAAATACAAATTTATACAGAAGATTAAATTTCATCTGAACGTGCCCCCTATTTTCTGACCTCAAATTTGTATCCAATGCCCCATACAGTGGTCAGTGCCCATTTATCGTGATCTTTGATTTTCTCACGCAGACGTTTGATATGTACATCAACGGTACGGGTATCACCAAGGTATTCATATCCCCAGATATGATCGAGAAGCTGCTCTCTGGTAAAGACCTGATTTGGAGAAGCTGCAAGAAAATACAGGAGCTCCAGCTCTTTTGGAGGCATCTCCACGGACTTTCCGTTGTAAATAACAGAGTAGTTGCTCAGGTTGATAGATAAATCAGGATAGTCCACAGTTTTGCTGGAATCAGAATCAGCAATTGATGACTGTGGAAGGTGGTAACGGCGCAGAACAGCTTTGACTCTTGCAACCATTTCCTTTGAATCAAAAGGTTTGATGATATAATCATCAGCTCCCAGTTCCAGGCCGAGTACCTTGTCAAATGTTTCACCTTTAGCTGACAGCATAATAATTGGTACATTGTTATCTTTGCGGATCTCACGGCAGACCTGATAACCATCCATACCTGGAAGCATCAGATCCAGTAGGATCAGATTCGGTTTAAAGGATTCACACTGTACGATTGCACTCTCCCCATCGTTTACGATCAGTGTTTCGTAACACTCTTTGGTCAGATAGAGTGAAATTAATTCTGCAATATTGTTATCATCGTCTACTATTAGAATTTTCTGTTTTGCTGCCATATTTATTCCTCCCTGATACTACCTCGTTTTATAGTTTCATTTACCTTATTTAAAATCTACGATCGTGACACCGGTATCCCCTTCACCGATCTCACCAAGACGAAATGATTTGATATATGGAATGCCCTTTAAGTAGCTGGTTACACCGTTACGAAGTGCACCAGTACCTTTTCCATGAACGATACGAACCTGTGGAACTTTTGCCAGATATGCATCATCCAAATATTTATCAAGAATCGCAATTGCTTCATCTACGGTATAGCCAAGCAGATTGATCTCGGTTTTGATAGAAGATGATTTGGACATCTTGATTCTTCCGGAACCTGTCGCTTTGGTATTGGAAACTTTTTTGCCATAAGCATCTTCCTGAATGATTTCCAGGTCGGAAATGTTGACCTGAGAACGAAGAATTCCCATCTGTACGAAAAGATCACCTTTCTGGTTCGGTTTTGTGCTTACAGTTCCAGTTAAATTCATGCTGAGTACTTTGACTTTTGTACCAAGGGTAAATTCAGCTGGTTTATGTTTCTTGGCTGGCTTTTTAGCAGTATTTTTCAGAGAAAGTTTGCTCTGACGTTCGTCCAGTTTAGAGCGAACTTTACTACGTGCCTGTTCCAGTTCTTTCATATTCATGCCATGCTTATTCATGGTCTTGATCGTATTATCCGCATATTCTTTTGCTTCACGAAGAATATCGGCAGCCTGTTCATTGGCAGTCTTTAAGATCTTGTCACGACGGTCTTCGAGATTATCGGATTTCTGCTGAATCTCTTTTTTCAGCTTTTCTACTTCAGATTTGTAATTTCTGATCTCTTCACGTTCTTTTTCGATAATGATTCGGTTATTTTCCAGATCGGTCAAAAGATCTTCAAATGCAACATCCTGTTTACCAATTCTGGAACCGGCGTCATCAATTATGTATTGAGGAAGCCCTAATTTGCTGGAAATTGCAAATGCGTTACTTTTACCGGGAACACCGATCAGCAGGCGGTAGGTCGGACGCAGACTGGCTACATCGAACTCGCAGCATGCATTTTCAACACCTTCGGTTGAGAGGGCATACACTTTGATTTCACTATAATGGGTCGTCGCCATAGTACGGATTCCACGGTTGTGCAGATCGGAAAGAATGGAAATTGCCAGAGCCGCACCTTCGGTAGGATCAGTTCCGGCACCGATCTCATCGAACAAAATCAGGCTGTTCGCATCCGCAGTCTTTAAGATATTGACAGTATTGGTCATATGTGAGGAGAATGTACTCAGGCTCTGCTCAATACTCTGTTCATCACCGATATCTGCAAATACGTTATCGAATACAGCCAGTTCAGAGTGATCGAAAGCGGGAATGTTGAGTCCGGATTGTCCCATCAGTGTCAGAAGACCGACCGTCTTTAAGGAGACAGTCTTACCGCCGGTATTAGGTCCCGTAATGATCAGCAGTGTAAATTCTTTACCGAGATAAATATCGATCGGAACGACTTTTGCAGCATCAATCAAAGGATGTCTTCCTTTTTTGATATTGATATATCCATTGGTATTCATAACAGGACAGCTACATTTAAAATGTCTGGATAACATTGCTTTTGCAAAGATAAAATCAAGCTGTACCAGTACGGACTGATCTGTTTCAATTTGTTCCTGATACTCAGCAGCAATTGCACTCAGGTTTGCAAGAATGACTTCGATCTCTGCCTGTTCTTTTAATGAAAGTTCCTTGATCTCGTTGTTTAGTTTTACAACAGACATAGGTTCAATGAAGAATGTAGAACCAGTGGACGACTGATCGTGTACCATACCAGGAATCTGTGATTTATATTCAGCTTTTACCGGAAGACAGTATCTGCCAGCACGGGTCGTAATAACACTGTCCTGCAGATAAGTCCGGGTGTTCTGGGAGCTGACAATACGTGTCAGTTCTGTGTGAATCTTATCTCCGGCAGCTCGCATCTGTCGACGGATATTTTTCAGATTACTGCTTGCATCATCTGCAATTTCTTCTTCGGAAATTATGCAACGCTTGATCTCGGAATTCAGTGGATGAACTGGTTCAAGAGAAGCGAAAAGTGCGGTCAGACTGTCTTCTTCCTCTTTATGTCCGGCAAATGTCTTTGCTTTGGAAGCTACATCGAGCAGCGCACTGATTCTCAACAGTTCTACAATTCCCAGAGAACTTCCGATTGCCAGTCTTTTTACAGATGGACGGACATCGGAAATGCCGGAATAGGAAATGCCACCGTGTGAAAGAACACGGGAGAGCGCATCATTTGTCTGTGTCAGTGCATCATTGATCTCGTTGATGTCGGTTGAGGGCTTCAGATTACGGCAAAGCTGCTTTCCGAGCTGGGAACTGGCATATTCTTCGAGTTTCTGTATAATTTTATCATATTCTAATGTATGAAGTGCTTTTGTATTCATTTAATTACCCCAAATCTAAAAATGTTGCATTGTTACATGGTCGTGGTCTAATTTTCGCTTCCGCACAAAAAAACAGTAAACTGAGGTACTCGGTACTGAAAAATGCCGGAAAAATGCGAAAAAACTCTGTATATATCTTACCCCATTTTATGATAAAATACTATAATAAATTTACACATATGTCATAAATTGTTCATATATTGACGTTATAATTAACGAACATGATTTTCTATACTAGGTGAGGTATGCTATGGCACAAAACAATGAAAATGATAAGAACGATAAGAATGAAAAATATAACCTGTATACGGAAAATATTGTAGAGAAGCCGTTAGTGAAATACAGACGTTATGTTAAATTTCTGGAACTGATCGGAACGGCAGCCATTTTCGGATTCGTGATGTGTTTTGTATTCTGTATTTTTTATCCGCTTTTGTCGGACAAACTGATACATGAATCTACGAAAAAGCAAGGAATCTCTATTCCGCTGGATGATTTACCGGATGAGACGGCAGGATACACTTCAGGGCATGATAGTGACGACAGCGATGTCGCACAGGATTACGATGATACTACGTCATTTTCAGGGGATACCAGTCTGGAGCAGGAGTATGAGCAGTTCCGTCAGGTAATGATGCAGACCAGACGGAGTGTGGTGGCAATCACAGCATATTATTCCAGACAGGACGACAGTATTCTTCCGGATACGGATGATTCCATTGATACGGCAGGCGCAGTTATTGCAACGACGGAAGATGAATATATCATTCTCACTGATTACAACGTGATCAGGGATGCAGATACACTCACGGTGTATTTTACAGATGGAAGCAGTTGTCAGGCACATTTGATCAGAGGAGATGATGATACCGGTTATGCAATGGTTTTCATCCGAATGAGTGAAGTATCGAATACGGTCAAATCCTATTTAAATGTTGCAAAACTTGATAATTCCTATCTCGTGAACCAGGGCGATGTGGTGGTCGCAACAGGAAAGCTATTTGGCAATGAGAATTCTGTGAATTACGGGGTAGCCACTTCTGTGAAAGTTGGACAGAGCGGAACGGACAACTATTACAATATGATCTGTACCAGTATCTCAGATCTTACGGGAGACTTTGGATTTCTTTTCAATACCGATGGCAATATCATAGGGGTATCCCAGCCGGCCAGACAGAATGGTGTGATGACGGTGTTTGGAGTATCGGATCTGAAAACGTTAATAGAGACGCTTTCCAATGACGAAGCGCAGATTTATTGTGGAATCAGTGGACAGAATGTATCTTCACAGATGTCCAGCCAGTATGGACTTCCAATCGGCGTTTACGTCGGTAGTGTTCTTGAAAATTCACCAGCATTTGCAGCAGGCATCCAGGCAGGAGATGTGATCACGGCAATTGATGGAGAGACGGTTCTGACATTTAAAGCCTTGAATGAAAAACTGAATAAATATTCCAGCGGACAGAATGTCATCATTACGGCAAAACGGCTCGGTAAGGATGAATATAAGGATATTGAGTTCAATGTTTCCCTGTCTGCCCGTTAGTTTGACATTTTTAGTCATTGTTTTATATTTGCATTGTATGGTACAATATTTCAGAATGTATCAGATCGTCGGGAAAAGGAAGAACGACAGTGTTTTATTCGGGTAAGTCAGCCGGTAGATGCAGATCTGAAAATTTTAACTTATTAGAAATAATTAGATTAGGAAGGTATATATAAATGCGTTTTATTGAAACATTACGAGATGGTGACAGAGTATCGGAGATCTTTTTATGTAAGAACAAGTCTCTTGCAATGACAAAGACCGGAAAGGAATATGAAAATGTCATTCTGCAGGATAAGACAGGTTGTCTTGACAGTAAGATCTGGGATCCTACTTCTGCCGGAATCGGTGATTTTGAGATTTTTGATTATGTAGAGATCAATGGACTGGTAACCAGCTTCAACGGAGCTCTGCAGTTAAAGATCGACAGACTTAGAAAAGTATCAGAAGGAGAATATGATCCAGCTAATTATCTGCCTGTCAGCAGATTTAATATCGAGGATATGTTTTCAGAAATGCTTGGATATATGAATAAGATCCAGAATCCTTACATAAAGCAATTGCTGGAAGTATTTTTTGTGAAGGATGAACAGCTGGTTAAAACATTTAAGACTGTTTCAGCAGCAAGATCCATTCATCATGGATTTGTAGGCGGGCTTCTGGAACACAGCCTTGGTGTAACAAGACTCTGTAATACTTATGCAGATATGTATCCAATGCTTGACAGAGATCTTCTTATTGCATCAGCTATGTTACACGATATTGGTAAAACAAAGGAATTCTCACTGTTCCCTGAAAATGATTACACAGATGATGGAAATCTTCTTGGCCATATCGTTATGGGTTGTGAAATGATCGGTGAAAAGGTAAAAGAAGTTCCTGGATTCCCACCAATGCTCGCATCGGAAATCAAACATTGTATTCTTTCTCACCACGGAGAACTGGAGTATGGCTCACCTAAAAAACCAGCTCTGTGTGAGGCGGTAGCGCTCAGTATGGCAGATAATCTGGATGCAAAGATGGAAACAATGCGTGAACTGATGGATTCAAAGGAATCCACACAGGAATGGCTTGGCTACAACAGATTATTTGAATCTAATATTAAGAGAACAAGTACGACATTATAGATCGAAAATAGTTGAAAAATAGTTCGAAAGCAGATTAAAAAAGTGGAAGGAAGGTGCATGACCGCAATTGTTATGCACCTTCTTTTATGGTAAGATGAAAAAAGATTGATAGGACTGGCAGAACAGATGTGCCACAAAGAGGCAGCCAAGCTGGAAATATAAGTGGAGAGACTACGGTCTGTGATTGTTTAACAGACTGACAGACTGGAAATGGAGCGAATAATGAGTTTAAAGAAAAATGATACAGCGACAGTAAAAATAGAGGATATAGGAACAGGTGGAGAGGGCATTGGTAAAGTAGATGGCTACACATTGTTCGTAAAAGATGCGATTATCGGAGACACTGTTGAAGTAAAAGTGATCAAGGCAAAGAAAAATTATGGTTATGGACGTTTGATGAAGATTCTTACACCATCTGCAGACCGTGTCGAACCGAAATGTCCGGTAGCAAGGCAGTGCGGAGGATGTCAGATTCAGGAAATGAGCTATGAGAGTCAGCTCGCATTTAAACAGAATATGGTACGCAATAACCTGCTTCGTCTTGGTGGACTTGCAGAGGATGCATATGAGATGTGTCCGATCATAGGCATGGAGGAACCATTTTATTATAGAAATAAAGCACAATATCCAGTCGGACAGGATCATGATGGAAATATCATTATGGGATTTTATGCGGGTCGTACGCATGCAATCATTGATAATACAGATTGTACAATTGGGGCAAAAGGAAATCAGGAGATTCTGGAAGCGATAAAAACATTTATGCAGGAAAACGCAATTAAACCATATAATGAGATTTCAGGAACGGGACTGGTCCGTCATGTCCTGATCCGTACAGGATTTCAGACTGGAGAGGTCATGGTATGTCTGGTCATCAATGGAAAGAAACTTGCGAATGCAGATAAACTAGTGGACAAACTCAAAGATAAAAAGGGTATGACATCTATTATGCTGAACTTTAATACAGAAAAGACCAATGTGATCCTGGGAAAGAAATGTGAGACACTCTGGGGCAGAGCTTATATTGAAGATTACATTGGGGATGTAAAATATCAGATCTCACCATTGTCATTTTTCCAGGTCAATCCTCAGCAGACAACAAAACTTTATCAGAAAGCACTGGAGTATGCCGGCCTGACAGGAAATGAGACTGTATGGGATCTATACTGTGGAATTGGAACGATTTCACTGTTCCTCGCAAAGCAGGCTAAGAAAGTCTACGGTGTGGAAATTGTCCCACAGGCAATTGAAGATGCTAACAACAATGCTAAGATCAATAACATTTCCAATGCAGAGTTTTTTGTTGGAAAGGCAGAAGAAGTGTTGCCTGAATTTTATGAAAATGAAGCAAAAGAAGGTAGAAAAGCACATGCAGATGTAATTGTTGTCGATCCACCAAGAAAGGGATGCGATGAAGTTCTTTTAGATACGATCGTAAAGATGCAGCCTGATCGAATGGTCTATGTCAGCTGTGATTCTGCTACACTGGCAAGAGATTTAAAATTTATGACAGCCAATGGATATCGTGTCGTAAAGGTACAGCCAGTAGATCAGTTCGCACATTCTGTTCATGTGGAGACGGTAGCACTGCTGACAAAGTAGATTGCTTCAGGGCTTCTAGGTACAAGGGCAGGGTACAAGGACAGGGTATAAGGATATAGAATTAGGTTTCCATTTGACAGGGGGTAACAAACAATATGAAAGAGCTAACAATTGATCTGCATGATTATATAGAAGGTGGCAGTGTATTTAAGAGGACTGCGGTTCGTGGCGTGATTTGCAGAGAGGGTAAATATCTAATGATCCACAGCAAATATGGAGATCATAAATTCCCAGGCGGAGGGATGGAGAAAGGGGAATCTCTGATGGAGACGCTGTTTCGTGAGGTGAAAGAGGAGACAGGTTATCAGACGGATCTGCATTCTGTTACTGAGGGAATTCTTGTTCATGAAAAAAGAAAAGGCGATCCGGATGATTTGATGGAGATGGATTCCTATTATTACTTCTGTAATGTAAATGAACTGGCTGGAGAGCGTGATCTGGATGACTATGAAGCAGAGTACGACTACAGAGTCGTATGGTTATCATTGGAGGAGGCGATTGCCAGAAATGAAGCAGTTGAAAATTCAGAAAATATTCCATGGATTGCAAGAGAGACAATGGTCATGAAAGAGATTCTTCAAATGGGGACTCATCAGGTGAGATAAGTTATAAATTATAAAATTAAGCCCGGAGCTGTTCAGAAATGAATGGCTTCAGGGCTTTTTTTGTATAAAAAGGCAAGGAACATACATACTAAAATCAGTAAATATAGTGGGAAAATTTACAAGTGATAAAAGTGAGTAAGTTACAGAGATTAGAGACAATTGCAAAGTATAATCACCAATACAGGAGGCATACAAAATAAAAAAAATTAAACATGTTTGATGCATCAAAGCAGAAGTATAGAAATACTGAAAATAGAATGAAAGAAATTTAACAGGAACACAAAAAAGGAGAAATAGTATGAAGGAATTAAAGTGGTATTGGAAAGCCTTGGTGCTGGGAGGTACATTTTTTGTTGCAGCATTAATTGTACAGCCAGTCGGGGTATCCACACAATATTCGGTATTAGCAGGAATTGTTCACAATCTGGTCGAGCCATCTGTAATTACGGTGGATGAAGACAGAGATAGTGGATATAGAAGTTCCAATGCGTATTATGACAAAAATGAAGGAAAAATTGCGAAAGAGATTAAGGAACTGTGGAATTATGGATTTGTATTTGTACTAGCCATTCCGCTTGGCGCATGTGCTGGTTATTTTGTATCAAAGGCAATGGGAGAAAGAAACAGACAGAAAGAAAATCATACAGACAGGAGACCAGCCGAGCAAATGGGATGCAATGCCAATGCAGCACAGAAGTCAGGATTTGTACGTCGTTATTTTCCACCTTTTATAGGGGGATTTTTGCTGTTATATGGAGCAAGAATGGCAGATGGTTGCACAAGTGGGCATATGATGAGCGGGATGATGCAGGGATCAGTCAGTGGGTATCTGTTTGCGGCAGCAGTTTTTGCTGTTGCGATTCCGGTCGCAATCATAATTGGAAATAGAAAGAGTAAATATTAAAAATAAAATAATAGAGCGTAATTAATAAGTGAAGAAATTAAGAAAAGTTAATTATAAAAGAAGAAATTAAGAAAAGTTAATTATAAAAGAAGAAATTAAGAAAAGTAAATAATCAAACAACAAAAATAGATTAGCAAAACAAAAATTTAAAGTAAGACAGTGTGTAATAAAATGAAGTGTATGAATACTGGAAAGGATGAATAGATATGAAGATTATTCTGGCTATTATATTGGGCGCATTATTTGGTTTTGCGCTTTATCTGACGGGGGCATCTGACCCTAAAAAACTTCTTCTGATGCTGAGACTTCAGGATCTGGAACTGATGAAAATTATTGTATTTGGGATTGGCTTTGCAAGCGTATTGCTGTCTATTACCATCAGTCTTGGTATATTTGATCTCTCACATCTGAGTATTAAAGCAACAAATTTGGGCGTGATTCTAGGAGGATTGATTTTTGGCGTCGGATTTGGGTATGCAGGCACCTGTCCTGGAACCTGTGTGGCAGCAATGGGAACAGATGGTGTGAAAAGAGCTATTGCTGCAGTAATCGGTGGACTTGTAGGTGCATTCCTTTTTTCAGTCACCTATATTTTTTGGAAAAATGCTGGCCTATTCGACACGTTCAATTATGGAAAAATCACCTTATTTCATTTGTCGGATCGATTTGATTCAGTTTTTCAACTGGGAAGTACGGGCCTGCTGATCACAGGGGTATTATTTATGGCAGCAGCATGGATCATACCGGTGAAAGGAAGAAAATACGAGAAATAAGAAGTCAAGCAATCTCAAAAAGTGCTAGCTCACAACGAATTAAAAGTAGAGTTGAAAGAATCGTTGTGTGGGAGCACTTTTTTGTACGTTACTGCAAAATGCAGATTATGGTTGTATGAGAGATTCATTGTTTAAGTGTCTGTTCTGCTGGTTCTTTTGGCGGTACTGATATGGCGTCTGACCGAAGAACTGACGAAAGGCTTTGATAAAATTCGCAGGGTAACTATAGCCGACTTCGTAGCCAATGTCATGGATATGCATGGATGTGGTACATAGAAGGATGGCAGCTGCCTGCATTTTCAGGGAAGTCGTGTACTCACGAATCGTCAGCTGATACATATGGGAAAACCCAGCTTTTAGTTTTTGCGTATTGAGAGTGACCTGTTCGCTCAGTGACTCGATCGTTGGCGGATTGGCATAATTTTCGGACAGAATATCATGCGCCTTTGCGATACAACTGATATCTTCGGGTGTCAGCTGTATCTGGCGATCTCCGACAACAAGAGTCTCGTAATCATTTTCACGGCGGAAAAATGCGCTGTCAGGGGTTTGTAGTTCCTGGTACAGAATGCCCATGAGTTCTAGGATCTTTCCTTCAAAGGAAACAGGATTCAGCTGTTCTTTTGTGGAAAGTGTCTGTAGTTGCTGAATGATTTGTACCATAGGAAGAGGCAGATAATAAAAAGTCCGGTTCACTGGAATCGTGGATAGATCGACAGGCTGACCTGTAATTTCTTCAATCTTTTTGCAAAAATAATCTTCATGTATTGTAATCTCGGTTCCTTTGTAATGCTGCCCACGGTTCCAGACCTGTTGCCCACTGATCGCCTGTTCCAGCACAAAAAATGAGGACGGAGAGAAGGAGGAGACAGGTTTTCCATGTAGTTTGAAACTTGTGGTTCCGAGGTAGACAATCCCAAAGCGAATATAATGATTTGGATTGTCAAAACTAATTTTAAATGGTTCTTCTATTGTATAGTCAGCAATTCCGAGATTGTAGCATCCTGGCTTTTCATAAAGAGTAAATACGCCCAGCTGTGGACCATTGGTATGTTCATACCGAGTACCATAGGTCGCATTTTTGGGGATAAAGTGCAGGTTTTTCAGGACTTCTGACCGAAACTGTCTGGCTGACGTCACGTTCATTGGATAGGTGCTCCTTTCAATATAGTTAATCATTGAAATTAATAAATTACTATAAGCAGATTATAAGCGATAAATGCAGATTTTTCTATATAAATATTTATAAACGATGAAAATATAATTAAAACAGATGTCAATATTGCAATATGTAACCTGATTTACTATAATTCAACGAGGTTAGATAAGACTAATCAAAAAAAGTAGTAACTAATTATAAAAAGTTGGAACTAATTTACAGTCGACATATTTTAGGGACAAGAATAAAGAATTTACAGAAAGTGAGAACATAATGAAACGTAATTTTATAAAATCAATCGTAGTTGCAGCCACTCTTTCTATCGCGGGTCTTATGACAGCATGTGGTTCATCTACAGCAAAAAATGATGCAGCACAGGATACAACAACAGCACCACAGACAGTAACAGTTACAGATGCAAGAGGAGAGGTCGAAATTCCTTCAAACCCACAGAGAATTGTAGATATCAGTGGTAACAGTGATATTTTATCCCTTCTTGGCTACTCAGTCGTAGGTACAGCGAACTCAGATGCATATGATTACACAAAATTCCCTGTTTACCTTGAAGATAAGTTACAGGGTGCAGAGATCCTTGGTTACAGCATGCAGCAGACAATGGATGTAGAAGCTATTTTAAATCTGAATCCAGATCTGATCATCATTTCATCTGTACAGGAATCTATGTATGAGCAGTTACAGCAGGTTGCACCAACTGTTATGATTCAGTTAAAACAGCTTGACTGGACAGAAGATATTATGGACGTTGCAAAAATCTTCAATAAGACAGATGAAGCAACAGCATGGTTAAATGATTATTATGCAAAAGCAGAAGCAGCAGGTAACGAAATCAAAGCACAGTACGGCGAAGATGCATCTTATCTTGCATTCCTTGCAAGCGGTGGAAATATCTATATCTTTGATGGTGCTGGCGTAGGAAATGTATTATATCAGGATATGAAACTTGCAAAACCAGAAGGCATGCCAGAACAGACAGATATCAGCCTTCCAGTTGTAACTTATGAAGGTCTTGCAGCAATCGATGCAGATTACATCTTTGCAGTTGGTACAGATGATGATCTTGCCGCACTTTATAACAGCAGTATCTGGAATGCAATTCCTGCAGTAGCACAGGGACATGTAGTTGAACTTCCTGCAAGTCCATATTTCAATATGGGTTACAGCTCAATTGGACGTGAACAGTTCGTTGGAGAAGTAAAAGGACTTTTAGAGTCAGCAAAATAACAGTTTTAGAATCAGCAAAGTAACAGTTTGTAGGATCAGCAGGACAATAGATGAAGACAATTAGTCTTCGTGGCTTGTGATCGATCACCTTATAGAAAAAGGCATAAGAAAATGAAAAAACAAATCATCTATAACAAAAAATTTATATTGTTTATGGTGCTTGGTGTTCTTTGTGTGGCAACGGGAGTAACCGTTGCCACTTGTGTTGGGGCAAAAAATATACCACTTAAGACCGTATTTGACAGCATATTTTCCTATCGGGAAGAAATGGATCTAATGCTTGTCAGAGATTCCAGATTACCAAGAGCAATCAGTGCGATGCTCGTGGGCGGAATGCTGGCCATGGGTGGTGCCGTAATGCAGGGGGTCACAAGAAATCCAGTCGCAGAACCATCTGTAATCGGTATGACACAGGGTGCGACACTGGCGGTGGCAATTACTTCTGTAGCCGGCAGTATTGGGGGTATCGCTGGGAATACTGTCTCAGCACTGATCGGAGCATTATGCAGTGGTGGACTGATTTTACTGTTCAGTCTGAAGAATCCTGCAAATATGAAATTATCAAGATTACTACTTGTCGGAACAGCGTTCAGTACATTTTTTCTCTCCCTTGCATCGACGGTCGCACTGCTTGGAAACCGTTCTCAGGAACTGGCTTTTTGGGTAGCGGGTGGCTTTGGAAATGTAACATGGAGCGATGTACGGATCCTGTTACTGTTTGGTGGAATTACATCATTACTGCTGGTAGGACTTAGCGGAAAGATCAATCTTTTGAGCCTTGGAGAAGAGGTAGCGATTGGTCTGGGTGTGAATCCGGTCAGATTGCGATTCCTTTCCATTGTACTTTTGATTCCCATTTGTGCTGGATGCGTGAGCGTATCGGGAAATATAGTATTCGTAGGCCTGATTGTACCGCATGTGGTCCGTCGAATCACAGGCTCAGATTACCGCAGAATTATGCCACTGTCATTTGTATGGGGAAGTGCACTGTTGGTATGGGCGGATATTCTTGCCAAGATGGTAAATATTCCGTATGAGACACCGATCGGGCTGTTTACAGCATTTTTAGGTGTTCCTGTATTTTTAATTTTGGTCAGAAGGGAGAGAGCGTAAATGGAACAGACAATGAAAAAATTGACATCTGGCTCAAAGTTGGCGCCATCAGTCAAAAAGAAACTTGTGTTTCTGATCGCGTTGATTCTCCTGGCAGTAGTATGTATCGTCGCAATCATGTGGGGCAAATACACCATTGGCGTGCCACGAATTTTTGCAACACTTCTTGGAAATGGTACAAGAGCAGAAAATATGGCTATCATGCAGATTCGCTTGCCAAGAATTTGTATCGCATTGCTCGTATCTATTGCACTTTCTACATCTGGAAGTGTCTTACAGAAAGTTTCAAAGAACCCACTTGCAGAACCCGGAATGATCGGAATCAATGCAGGTGCAGCACTTGCTGTGGTACTTCTTATTACGTCCAGAAAATCAGCTTATTATAATACATTATCCATGGATACCAAATTACTGATTCCACTGGCAGCGGTTGCAGGAGCAATGCTCTCAGCGGCACTGATCTATGGACTTGCATTTAAGAAAGGAATTGCACCAGTCAGACTGATTCTGGTTGGAATCGGTATCAATGCTGGTATTAATGCGATTATATCTTTTTATCAGCTCAAAAGTTCCAAAGGTGATTATAATCAGGTCCTGACATGGACGAGCGGAAGTCTGTGGGGAAGCAGTTGGGATTATGTAGCGATTCTGACACCGATTTTGTTCGTGCTACTACTGCTTGTAATTCGAAAAAATAAGACTCTTGACGTAATGCAGCTTGGAGATGAAGTAGCGACTGGGCTGGGAGTTCATGTACAGAAGGAATCTGCATTTTTCTTCTTTATTGCAGCACTTCTAGCAGCACTCGCGACGGCGGTGGCCGGAAATATTGCATTTCTGGGATTACTTGGACCACAGCTGGCAAAAAGACTTGTTGGCACAAAACATAAATGGCAGATTCCTGTTGGTGCCTGCATCAGTGCAGTGATCCTGATTCTTGCAGATGCCATTTCCAGAAATCTGTTCTCACCAATCGAGATACCGGTCGGAATTACAGTATCTGTGCTGGGTGTTCCATATTTTATATATTTAATGATGAAAGAAAAGTAGGTGTAAAGGAATGAGTATCGATGTAAAAAAACTGCAGGTTGCATATGATGAGACAGTTATAATCCCTCAGATGGATCTGCATATTCCAAATGGTAAAATAACGATGATTATCGGCTCCAATGGATGTGGTAAATCCACACTGTTAAAGACCATCGGCCGTATCCTGAAACCGAAGTCAGGAGATATTGAGATCAACGGACAACAGATCAAAAAGATGGCCTCTAAAGAAATTGCAAGGAAAATGGCGGTACTTCCACAGAATCCAACTGTTCCGGAAGGAATACTGGTCAGGGAACTGGTCGCATATGGTAGATATCCGTATCAGAAAGCGATGAGCGGGTTAAATGCGCATGATATGGAAGTAATCGACTGGGCAATGAAAGAGACCGGCGTGTTTGAATTTGCAGATAGAGAAGTCAGCCAGCTGTCAGGTGGACAGCGCCAGCGTGTCTGGATCGCGATGAATCTGGCACAGGAGACAGAGATTCTGGTTCTGGATGAACCAACGACATATCTGGATCTTGCACACCAGTTAGAAATTCTGAAACTGCTCAAAGAACTGAATCAGAAGAAAAAAATCACGATCGTAATTGTCATACATGAGCTAAATCTTGCATCTAAATTTGCAGATCATCTGGTTGGTATCAAAAAGGGACAGAAGGTATTTGAAGGTAGTCCACTGGATGTAATCACACCACAGAATTTAAAGATACTTTATGAAATCGATGCAAAGGTAAGACTTTCAGAAAACGGAAAATATCCGATTTGTATGGATTACGAGATGGTGGAAGAAGATGAAAAATAATCGAAATTTTAATATTGTATTGGTGGGGCAGATCCTGTCAATATTCGGAAGCGCGATCCAGCGTTTCAGCTTTTCACTGTACTTGCTTGAACTGACAGGCAGTGCAGTGATTTTTTCTAATGTAATGGCGATATCCACACTGCCTTATATTCTGTTTGCACCAATAGCAGGTTCAGTAGCAGATAGAATCAATAAGAAAAATATTATGATAACACTGGATGTCTGTAGTTTCCTAGTTCTGTCACTTTATATGGTGTTTTTGGGCAGGGGCGGTCTGGTCGTACCGGCCACAGCACTGGTTATGTTCGCACTGGCAGCAATCAGCGCATTCTATACGCCTGCAGTTACATCCGTGATTCCAGAGATCGTAGAAAGAAGTGAGCTTCGGAAAGCAAATAGTCTGGTCAGTCAGGTCGGATCGATTGCTAATCTGGCAGGACCGGTGCTTGCTGGTATGTTATATGGCTTTTTTGGCATTACGGTCATTACGATTATCAATGCTCTGACTTTTGCATTTTCAGCAGGTATGGAATGCTTTATTCATCTGGAAGATCATAAAGAAAAAGCCGAGAACGAAGCAGCGACAGAAACAAATATGGAAAAATCGGCTGTAACGGCAGGGCGTGAGCGCATTTCTATAACAGGCGCTTTTCGGGATATGTTGAGCAGTTACCAGTATTTAAAATCTGAATGCAGGGAAGTACTTGGATTTATCAAATCCTATGGGTTGTATAATATCTGTGTAGTGCCGATCCTTACGATTCTGATGCCTTACGTGCTGCGCACATTATTTCTGGTGTCGGCAGAAACCTATGGAATCGTTGAGGGTGTTGTGGCAGCGGGGATGATCATAGGAGCATTTCTGGTCAGCCATTTTACAAAACGATTTTCGGTACAGGGTGTCTATAAATGGAACTATCTAATGGCACTGGGCATTATGGTGATGGCAGTTGCAGCTGCAGTCTGTCAGAAGAGCGTAACGGTCACAGTTGTATTTACTGTAGCAGGAATGCTCATTATGATGGCGTTGGGCATCGGAAATGTGGTTACACTTTCTTATACCCAGAGTCGGGTGCAAAGAGAACAGCTGGGCAGAGTCAGTGCGTTCTCTACAGCAATCGCAACAATGAGCGTACCCGTTGGCCAGGTGATTTTCGGCATAGTTCTTGACATGCATATTGCGACCGCGTGGATCTTAATATTTATGCTAGTTGTCAACCTTTTTGTGAACAATTTTGTAAAGAAAAATGTGACCAAAATTAAAGGCGAAATATTGTAATAAATGCAGGGCTGGAATGCCTTGACACCAGGTCGTACGGGTGTTAAGGTTAAAGAAGAGAAATAATTTGTAATAGACAATGAGCTGATAAAATTTTCATTAATAGGACAGCTCGTAACAGGAATTTGGACTACATAAATCGAACAATCTATGTTGAAGGGGGTAACTGTTATGGGAAATGATGATTTCTGGACTGATCGGGACGGATATTATGATGAGAATGAAGAGAAGGCTGATAAATGGTATGCTGGCGCAATCTGGCTGGGACTTTTTATATTGTTCGGTGCACTTTTTGCTTTTGAAGTATACTGTAATGTCAGTGAGTTGTGGCTGAAGTACAATGGGCATGCAATTACAACAGAGTTTACTGCAAATAAGACCTATGTCAGTTATACAGCTGAAAATGGAAAAAAGTACGAGTACGCTGTAGATGGAACCTGTAAACATGATGGAGATACCATTACTCTTTATTATTATGGTGAAGATATTGGATCTGCCACGCCTATGACATGGATTGGTTTTACAGCAGCTGTATATGTATTCTTTGGTTTACTCGCAGCACTTTGTTTGTGGAGATTTTTAAAGATTATGTTGGTAAAGAAGCACTTTTCCGAAGAAGATGTGGATAACTGCCAACAAGTGAGATCTATGCTTAGCAGGATCTGATAAAGGAACATGTATTTAAATAGTAAAAGACCCGTATAGAAATCTGATTCAGAATCTATACGGGTCTTTTTTGCTACCAGGTCATTTTCTATATAAATTGTTCCCCAACGTATGTATTGATCTGGCAGATATTATTTTAAAAGTGCTTTTATAGCTGGAAAGAGACTCAGACCGCGGTCAAAGATCCCATTGATATAGGCAATCAAAACACCATAATTTGTAATTGAAACATTCTGATCACTGGCACATTTTGTCCGATAGCGAACTTCTCGTTCATTCAGCATACAGCCCCCACAGTGTATGATGAGTGAATAAGGTGACAGATCCTCAGGAAATTCAGTTCCACTGGCAGTTACGATATTCAGATCTTTTCCAGTAAACTTTTTCAACCAGCGTGGCAGTTTGACAGTTCCGATATCATTGCACTGTCTGTGATGTGTACATCCTTCTGCTATCAGTACAGTATCTCCATCTTGTAAGTTACGAACGGCGGAAACACCTTTGACAGCGTCTGCAAGCAATCCCTTATAGCGTGCCATCAGAATGGAAAAAGAAGTCAGTGTAATGTACTCAGGCGTTTCCTTTGAAATTTTATCAAAGACCTGACTGTCGGTTATGACCATGGCAGGTTTCTTCCCGATGTTCTTCAGGGTTTCCTGATATTGAAATTCTTTCACTACGATAGCTGTTGCATCGGCGTCGAGAATATCACGGATGGCCTGTTGCTGTGGCAGGATCATTCTTCCCTTTGGAGCAGATTCATCGATTGGTGTAACAAGAATGACAAAATCATTTGGTTTTAAAAGATCTCCGACCAGGCGTTTGTTCTGACTTTCATCCTGGACCAGGTGACCGATCAGTTCCTTTAATTCATGAATATGCAGCCCTTTTGCAGCACTGACGGTAATTGTGTTGTGCGTATCTGCGGCAGTACGATTACTGTCAACAGCTTCAGCTGTTTGACTAGAAGCATCAGGGACAGACGCTACAGCACTTTTTGTAAGCTGGTCGTCTGTATTCTGGTTCGTGTTATGATCAGTTGATGCTACGGTATCAAGAAGATCAGCCTTATTGTAAGCGATAATGTAAGGTAATTCCTTTGCATTAAACAAGCTTATGAGCTGTCTGTCAGTATCACATAATCCGCAGGTCGCATCTACGACAAGTATGGCAATATCTGATTTGTTCAGTACCTGTCTGGTCTTTTTGACACGTAACTCGCCCAGTTCTCCTTCGTCATCGAAACCAGGGGTATCAATAATGACGACGGGACCAAGTGGAAGCAGTTCCATAGATTTGTAGACCGGATCGGTCGTTGTGCCCTTTGTATCAGACACAACGGAGAGATCCTGTCCGGTTACAGCATTTACAATACTGGATTTACCAGCGTTCCGACGACCAAAGAACCCGATGTGGGTTCTGTTGGCAGATGGTGTATCATTTAATCCCATTTTAAATATCCTTTCTTCGGTAAAGCATTTCCAAACATGATATGAATTAGTGCAAACTGTCTGGAAGGCTTTTCAGATAGTTCATAGTTCATTCACAACGATTACATGCGGTACAGATAGACCTAAAATCCACTTCCGGCAGCTGCAACAGGAGCAAATATAGAATCAGCCTGTTCATCGGTCAGATCGATACCAAATACTGTTTTATAGTAGGATTTTGTCTCAGCAGTAATATCGATATCAGAGAAGAGGTCTGGATAAGTTGTCTTTGCAAGCCAGAGAAGTGTTACAGGTGTATCAGCACCTGGTGTATAGCTACGGTACATACCAAGTGGCATTTTATGTACATTTTTGTCAGCAACGGCCTGAATATCAGTCCAGTCATAGCTGCCCACAGAGTTGTTATACAGATCATCAGGTGTAGCTGTTGTAAAATTCGTGATAAATACAGTGTCAGGATTCCATTTATAAATCTGTTCCATGTTGACCTGTACTGAATTATCATTTGTCAATTCTTCGGCTACATTTTTAGCACCAATTGCGTCAGCCCACCACTGGCCAAAGAAAGATTTTCCTGAAGTTGCAATTGCAGAATCTGTATAGTTAAACAGGAAGAAAACGCGAGCACGTTCACTGTCAGAGAGACCAGATACACGCTGCTGAACCATATCATAGATCTGGTTGCTATAATTTCTGACGATCTCAGTCTTATCATTATCAGGGAAGATCTGGCTTAAAAGATCGATCCAGTTATCCAATGTCTCAATAGAGTTATAGTTCCATTTATTCGTTGAAACAGCAACCGCAGCAAAACCAGCTTTAGTCAGTTCTTCACCGACTTCCGGACTGGAAGCAGTATAAAATACAACATCAGGGTTCAGTTTCATCAGTTCTTCCGTATTGACAGTATTACCGTCGTAAAAGCTGGTATTTGCATTCATAATATCAGGATATAACTGTCCAAGTAAGCTGTTCTTAGCAGCCGTCATACTTGCCGTAGGCATTCCCACGATCTTCTCTGCAGAATCAAAGAAAATAGCGAGTACAGAAGGCAATGGATAAATGCCACACACCGCAATTCTCTGAATATCATTAGGAACCGTAACTGTATTGCCAAGGTGATCCGTAACCGTATGAGTCCCAGAATTTCCACTATCCTCAGCAACATCCTGTCCCGCACTACCAGCAGTATCTCTGACAGAAGAACAACCTGCTAAAGAAAGAAGCAAAGTGCATGTAAGTAACATGCAAACAATTTTTTTCATAGACTTTCTTAAATTCATAAATAATCCTCATTTCTACGTCGCTTTCAACCCAACGGAGTCTGCGGAAGCCACGTGGACACAAACTCCTGAAACAAAACAAACACTCCGCGCAAACACGCCTTCAGGAAGGCGAAACCCAGTAAGCGAGCCCCTGCGAAGCTTACGTCTCATATAAAATCAAGGCTAGCGAAATCCAGTAAGCGAGCCTTGCGAAGCTTACGTCTCCCCAAAATCAAGGCTAGCGAATCTCAGTAAGCGAGCTCTGCGATGCTTACGTCCCCACACGAATAAATCCCTTTCAAAAGTGAAGAGCAGGAATCCCACACCGTAAGTAGGAGAAAACCTTGGCGAACACGTCGGTTCTTATTCTGCGTACTTTGCAGAATTAGAACCGCTACGTGCGAGCAGAGCGCAAGCGTGTTTTCGACGCTTACGGTGTGGGATTCCGTCTTCCCCCCTTACCAACCTAAAGCAGACACGTCCGGACGTGCTCCAGAAATGCTTCTGAATGAGCTACTAAATCGGGTATTTCCTTCTGGTAGATCCTTCCCGAGAACGCCATGTGTGGCAGTGCCACAAACTTCGCATGCGTAGGACAGATCGGCTGATACAGAGGATCTGCTACGATTACTTTCGCATTTTTCAACAGGGGAACCAGCTCGGTTTCATCGGATTCCATACTTCCACCAGAACCAAGGATCGCTCTGTCCGTATCGATTGGGCAGATGACACCGGTACTGTGTCCGGTAAATTGAGTGATTGCACTGGCGAGAGAACAGGTATTGACACTTTCGCCGATCAGGACGACATCAGCATCAGTTACATTTTGAGGTGCGAACTTGGTATTCTGATAAGAAATGATGCAGTCACCGCTTTGAGCCGCTGTTTTTAAATCATCAAGAATCTGATTTGTCAGCGTATCCCCAATCGGTGTTCCGACAACATAGGGAATACCAAAGCGTTCTTTTAAGACTTTGGCAGCAGGAAGCCCACAGTAGGACACAACAAGATTGACATCTGCATGAGCAGATTGGCGGATCTGTTCCATAGAAGAATGCATTGCCCAGGAGCTGATTACAGTAAAATCATTCATTTCCAGCTGATTTCTGATTGACCAGTCTGTTCCATTAATAGCAAAGTCCAGAGGAGTAAGCCCTAAAATGTTGACGCCAATGTGGTCGTGCGCAGTATCCTGCGGTATGTTCTGTGCGTCCTTTTCAGGGACCATGTGTTTTGCCAGAGCTTCAAATGCCATGCCTGCACCGGAAATATAAGAGTGCATGCCGTTTGTTTTGAAACCAAACGCAGGGATATTTGTCCTCTTTTTAACAATTGCAGAAATTGCCTGAAAATCCGTACCGATCATCATTGGAATTGTGGTTCCAGCGATGGCGATAAAGTCAGGATGCAGTTCATTTGCTGCACTGACGATATCAGTGATCAGTTTTTCATCATCGCCCATGACGGCTTCCATCTCGGAAAGTCCCGATACATAGATCATGCTGTCCGCATCGTACCAGCGAGGTTCATCATGTGTACTATAAGTTGAATTACAGCCGGAAGCATCATGCATAACAGTCATTCCGCCGAGTTCGAACAAAGCAGAACAGACGCCAGATACATCAGCAGTATAAGTTGATATTATTTTTGCTATTTGTTTCATAAGCAGCATCCACACCCCAATCCTTTAATTTGTATCAGATTTCTGGTATCTTTTTCATTTAGATACGCATCAACGATCAGATCCATCAGTTTACAGATTCCTGTGAATCCATAATAGCCGCCGCCTTCTATCATATTGACAAAATGTCTGCTGTTCGTAAAATATGCAGCTTTTTGTCCGATGGCAAGATATTCATGGTCGGTATTATGACTGATGACGCGCATTTTGACATGGCTGGTCGAAATCAGTTCCAGATCGGGAACCAGTTCTTGCAGCTTGTAAAATGCTTTTTCTTCTTCCTTACTAATGGCATCAACATAGACGCGTTTTACCTGAAAACCATGACTTGCGAGCAGAACAGCCAGCCCAAGTGGGTGAGGTGTCGCTGTATAATCGATGGCAACTGGCATAGAACCAAGAACATCTGCAGCATGAGTCAGGGCCTGTTCACAGTTGTGTATGGCGTTTTTGTAGTCAAATGGATCATTACAGGAATGCCCTGTCGACAGAATGTATTCGGAAAGACTGTCGAGACTGGCCTTGATTTCCTCATAATCGTAGCTCAGAGGCAGGTACAGATGTTTCTGCCCCAGACGGTGAACCAGACGTTCGCCACCAGCAACTGCATTTGGCTGATAGGAAATATTTGCTGCACTTGCAGACATTTTAAGATACTCCTGATAAGTGTTACAGGATGTGATCTCCAGAAGGTTCATGCCTGCATTTTTGATCATTTGAACCAGTTCACAGTCCGGATCAGTCGGATTATCATTTCCGATAATATTGATCTGGTCCTGGTCCAGAGTGGTTTCTTTCAGCAGGCTGTAGAGCTGTTTTCTCATTAACTGATCAGGTGACAGACCATTCTTACGCATGATCGGATTCATGTAGCAGTCAGTGAAATCGACAGATGGAAAACGTTCTCTTAGAGTTTTGTAAACATGTCTTAAATCGCAGCCGATAAAATGATGGACACAGCTGGTGTAAATTAAGACAGCAGGAGGAACTTGTGGCAGACGATTCAAAATATCGGTCACGCCATCAATAATGAGTTCCTCAGTATCTCCTTCAAATACATTATTTTCCCGTACGGATATTGTGGAAAGTCTGTCGGATGCATGCATCTCCGCAGTCGTTAATACGACACCACGTAGACAGGCATCTGCGCAGACAAAGATTTCATGGGCCTCAGGAATCAGAAGTCCGGTATGTACAATATTCCAGCCGCCCCTGGCAGGCGTTGAAAATTCAAGACCTGTTTCAAAAGCATCCGGATAGGAGGCATCTTTGATCCTGACACAGGCACCGCTGGTATCCTGTGTACGATTGAGTTTTTGTAACATTAGATTCATCTCACTTTCTATTACAAAGTTGTGTTGGCATTCATTTTCGTTAATACTTTTTGTGCCAGATCACGGTATTCCTGAGCCATTGGACTGTCTGGATATGCTTCTACGACCGTTTTTCCGACATCTTCAGCTAACTGTACCGTATCGCTTCGACTAAGGATCCCAACGATCTCTGAATGAATATCACCGGCCAGTTCTTCGACTTTTTCTTCCTCGTTCTTTACATTTCTTTTATTCAGGATCAGGCCGCCGAGCTGGGCATAATCTCTGTCTTTGAAATTCTCGACAGCAAGTGCAATATTAGCAGCGGCATGAATGGCCATGTTTTCACCGGAAGTAATAATAAATACGCTATCCGCGTATCCATCACGCATAGGCATGGAGAAACCACCACATACAACGTCTCCAAGGACATCATAGATGATGATATCCGGCTGGTAGGTCTCATAAGCACCTTTTTCTTTCAGCTTTTCCAGAGCAGCAATAATACCACGGCCAGCACAACCTAGTCCTGGTGTAGGTCCACCGGCCTCCACGCATACGATACCTTTGTAACCGATCGTTACCATATCCTCCAGAGTAAAGTCATTTCTTTTTGTACGAACCAGATCGAGCACAGTTGTCAGTTCGGTACCACTGTGCAGATTGATGGTAGAATCCGCTTTGGGATCACATCCGATCTGCATTACTTTATAACCTTGATCAGCAAATGCAGCTGACAGGTTGGAAACAGTTGTGGATTTTCCAATACCACCTTTTCCGTAAACAGCAATTTTAAGCATTCTTTTCTTTCCTTTCTTTATAAATGAAATCTTTAACATAGTTATAAAAATAATTTTTGTAAAAGCAGTAAATATAATTAAAAATTAATTCACATATTCTTTCAAAAAGTTATGAATATAATTTTTTAGTTGCGAAATATTGATCTATAATGACAGCATCAGCTGAAATCTCCACGGCTTATGCTGAGGTGATATCCGATTTCGCTCAACTGTTTTTCAAGTTTCTCCATGCCGACACGAGCAGAATCATGAATTCCTGCCTTGTTATCATATAACAGATATTTCTTTCGGACGGACATAGGGGAGAGATTTGGCATAATGACATTGCATCCAGCAAGTACCCCCATCTGACGACCATCGCCACGTACTGTGCCGAGCGCTGTTGTAGCAGGTAGCAGTACCTGTGGCATCATAATACGGCAGAGGCTTAAAACAAAAAGAGTAGTTTCCGGACTTCCTGCAGGAAAATCTCTGAAAGGTGTATCTTTATGCGGAATAAATGGTCCGATTCCAATCATCTGTGGTTGAAAGTCATGGATATACATCATATCTTTGGCGATATCAGCAGATGTCTGATAAGGAGAGCCGACCATAAATCCGCAGCCTGTCTGGTAACCGATCTCTTTTAGATCATTCAGGCACTGCATTCTGTGTGACCAGGAAAGTTCGCGTGGATGAAGTTTATGGTAATGGTGTGGATTTGCCGTTTCGTGGCGGAGCAGGTACCGGTCAGCACCAGCCTGAAAGAGGCGCTGGTATGATTCGCGGCTGCGTTCTCCGACAGAAAGGGTAATGGCACATTCCGGATAGCGGGCATGAATGGCTGAGACGATCTCACATAAACGATCATCTGTAAACCAGGCATCTTCGCCACCCTGCAGAACGAAGGTCCGATAGCCAAGGTGATAGCCTTCTTCGCAGCATTGCAGGATTTCTTCCTTATTGAGTCGATAGCGGTTCACACATTCGTTGGAACGTCTGATTCCACAATAAATGCAGTCATTTTTACAAATGTTCGTGAATTCCATAATGCCTCGAAAAAATATATCGTGGCCAAAGTGTGCGACTGCAAGGTCTTTGGCAATGGATGCGGCATAGGCGCGATCCTCATCTGTAAATGTATCTAACAATGTAATCCATTCCTGTTGCGTTAAGGTCTTGTTTCGATTGAGCTGATCAATCAGTTCTCTGTTATGACAGGAGTTGGATTGTTCACTTTCTATATCACTGGACATAGTTTGGTTCCTCCGTTATATAATTTTTATCTGGTTGTATTCTGGTAATGTTCATTGGAATAATATCCTTCATAGTTCCGGCAGCTGTCTCGATTTCACCAATGACCGTATTGACACCAAATGCTTTCTCAATATTGTCCTCATTGACAATGGAAGCAGTATCCCCGAAAATGTAGTCTCCATTTTTGGCAAGAATCAGGGATTTATTGGCACGCTGCAGGGCATGTGCCGGGAAATGGGTGTTAAAGATACAGGTCATGTGGTCTTCTACCAGTTTTGACATTGTATCCAGTACGATCAGCTGATTGCGGAAGTCCAGATAGGATTCCGGTTCATCAAGAATCAGAACAGATGGCTCAGAGGCAAGTGCTCTTGCAATCAGGACCATCTGGAGTTCACCACCACTGAGTTGTGAACATTGTTTTGTCCGAAGATCACTGATACCGAGCTGTTCCATGACCTGTTCAGCCATTTCCAGATCCTTTTTCTTCGGATGAGAGAACATCCCAAGATGACTGCTTCGTCCGAGCAGAATCATATCCTGTACATTGTATGCAGTTGCTGTACTTTTTGCCTGAGGAACATAGGCCAGTTGTTGCCAGAGCTGGCTGAGTGGGATCGATGCAATATTTTTCCCATTGAGCTGGCTTTCTCCGCTCTGCCATTTCATAAAGCCCATGATACAGCGGAGCATTGTTGTTTTTCCGGCACCATTCGGGCCCAGAATAGCAAGCAGGTCACCGGAATTTACCTGAAAATTGATGTCGTTTAGTACCTGCCGTTTATGATCATAGGAGAAATTCCCATGATGTACGGACAGACAAAAGTTATCTACATTTTTTCCCTTGGATACGGTATTGATCATAATTGCCATCCTCCTGTCCGACGCATCAGAATAATGAAGAATGGTGCGCCAATAATTGCGGTCAATATGGAAATTGGAATTTCAGCAGCAGTAACACTTCTTGCAAATGTATCGACGATTACCATAAATGCAGCACCAATACAGATACATGCTGGAATAAGCTGGCGATGATTACTGCCATAACGCATTCTGCACATATGAGGGATCAGAAGACCGACCCAACCGACCTGACCGCACATTGAGATGCAGGAGGCTGTAATTGCTGTTGCACACACGATCGTAATACCCCGCAGGAAACGGATGTTGGTACCGGATGCTCTTGCCTCGTCCTCACTGAGTGGCAGAATGTTCAGCTTCCATCGGATCAGGAACAGAACCAGAATGCCAAGGATGATCAGTGGTGCACCGAGCATGAGCGTGTGGTAACCGGCGGAATCCAGACTGCCCATCAGCCAGTAGGTAATGGCTGGAAGCTGGGATTCCGTATCCGCTGCAAATTTTACAAGGGAGACCAGCGCAGTAAAGAGTGAACCGATCATAATACCCGATAGAACAATAGAATTTATATTTTTGGCTTTTCCTGTACCGGAAAGCCATGTCAGAGTAACTGCCACTGCTCCAAAAAGAAGAGCGACAAGCTGCACACCGAGCAGCTGCAGACCGAGCAACAGTCCAAGTGCGGCACCAAAGCTGGAGCCTGAGGCTACACCAAGTGTGTCTGGCGTTGCCAGTGGATTGGAGAAAAGACTCTGGAACGCACATCCTGCGACGGAGAGTCCTGCACCAACAAGTAAAGCCAGAAGGACACGTGGAAGCCTGATGGACCAGAGAACGCGTTCATAAGTGGTGGGCAGACCCGGTGAATGAGTGATCTTACTTCCAATAGAGAACACGACATCATTGATCGGTATCTCAATACGGCCGATGCCGAGTGCAATTAGCGCAGTGATGCATGGAAGAAGAATCAGAAGGACGGGTCGGATATAATCATACATACCATGTTTTTCAAAGTTATGATTCATTATTGTAAAACCTCGCTTCATTTAATTAATTATGATTGTCTGTATAGGAAAAAAGATCTGACACAGCCTGAATTTAAGGCGTATATGGGCAGAAAGGCAGAATGAATCCCGGGCATAAAAAAAGGCCACACCGGTTAAGATGCAGCTACAGGATTGCATATAGAATCAGAGTATAACTTCATGTACGCGGCGGAAGGCCTTGTAGTAAGAAATACTTATGTATATGTATTAGATGTATTCTGTATCTTCTATCTCAAAACAAGTTTTTGATGTCAGATTTTGGTAATAGTTTAGCACCATACAATAGGAATTGCAATGCAAAACAGTGTTGCACCTGATAATACACAATAAAATAATAAAACTCTTAAAGATTTCTTAATAACTTCTCTGTTATACTAGAACCATCGTAAGATAAAACGATAGAAGCGGTAACAAATAGCGATTTAAAATAGAAGTAACGAATTGTAATGAAAGGCTGAATAAGCAGGAACAGAGAGGGATAGAAAAATGAAAAATGTTTTGCTGAGTGCAAAAGGAATAAGCAAGAGTTTTGCAACAAATGGAGTGCAGAATCATGTGCTGACTGATGTCAGTCTGGATCTGTATCAGGATGATTTTACCATTATTATGGGGCCAAGTGGAAGCGGAAAATCCACACTGATGTATTGCCTGAGCGGGATGAACCACACAACGGCAGGCCAGGTCATTTATCAGGGCAAAGATATTCAGCAGTTAAAAGAAAAGAACATGGCAACGCTCAGAGCAAGAGAGTTCGGTTATGTATTCCAGCAGATTCACTTGGTCAGTAACCTGACATTGTATGAAAATGTTACAGTTGCAGGATATTTAAAAAAAGAAAAAAGTGCGCAGGATGTAAGAAAGAGAGCAGATGAGCTTTTTGAAAAGGTAAGTCTCAAAGAGGCAAAAAACAGACTTCCATCCCAGGTATCTGGTGGAGAAGGACAGAGAGCAGCCATTGTACGTGCAGTGATAAATGAACCTGGATTATTATTTGCTGATGAACCGACTGGTGCATTGAACCGTCATAATGCGGAAGATGTTCTGGATCTGATGACAGATCTGAACCGGAATGGGCAGAGTATCCTGATGGTCACACATGATGTTCGTTGTGCGGTCCGTGGAACAAGGCTTCTTTATATAGAAGATGGCAATATTCGAGGGGAACTGGAACTTGGCGTTTATGAAAAGAAGGAAGCAAAAAGCAGGGAAACCCAGATCAATGCATGGCTTTCTTCAATGGAATGGTAGGTGAACAATATGGAAATCCGTACCTTACTGAAAGCAAATATCAGAAAGCAGAAAAGAAATTTTATTGGAATCGTAATTCTGATGTTCATCATTTCCGTTTCGGTCATCTCAGTCATGACTATAAAAATGAATGGAGATTCACATATTTCAAGCGAAGTGAATCGAATCGGATATGGAGAACTGTCCATTTGGATGAATAAACCGGATGATATCGATTATTTCACAGAACAGCTGGAACAGAATGAAGATGTTGATAAAGTGGAAAATGTTCAGATGGTCTGTGCAGATCATGCAACCATCAGTGGAAGCGAGTCATCTAACACTCTCAATATTACAGAGACAGATCGGCAACAGAAACAATACCGGATCTATAATGAAGCATGTGATGGATATCTGGATGAAGAAGATGTTCCCCAGTTACAGGATCAGGAATGTTTTGTACCTGTCAGCTTTAAAAGTATCTATGATTCAAAAATAGGAGATCAGGTAACGGTCGCAAAAGGAGATGGAACAGTCAGCTATACGATCAAGGGATTTTTTGAGGATCCATTTATGGGGAGCGCCCTGATGGGGGTCAAGACGATCACAGTTAATTCGGATAACTTTAGAGATCTTTATGAGACAACAAGAACTTACAACAAAAAATTCATGGAGACAGCAACAGCACAGCAGTCACATGATCTTTCAACAGTTTGTGTCTATCAGGTAAATGTCTATCAGAAGGCAGACAGTGCGCGATCAACGATGGATTTTGAAAAAGAACTGAATACAAATAATCTGATTTCCAAATATAGTCTGATCTCACTGGCAAGCAGTCAGGCCCAGTATTATACCATGATTCTGATCAATATTTTCAGTGGTATTCTGATTGGATTTGCAATTATACTCATGATTATTACAATGGTCGTTATGGGCCACAGTATTTCCAGCAGCATTGAACTGGAATATACGAATATCGGAATTTTAAAGGCAATCGGCTTTCAACAGGAAAAACTTCGGATCGTCATTCTTCTGCAGTATTTTCTTGCAGGACTGACGGGGAGTCTGGCTGGAATCCTGAGTTCCGTATTACTGGTGCGCTTTTTAAATAATGTCATGGTATCCACGGTAGGACTCCTGATTCCATGTACAATTGCTGTTGTACCGTGTCTGCTCTTTATAACAGGTATTCTTGCATTGCTTTTCCTGTTCATCATTTTAAAGACCAGAAGAATCATGCAGGTGTCTCCAATGCTTGCAATCAATGGAGGCCAGGATGACATTTATTTTGATGACCGTGTAAGAATGCAGGTGGGAAAAAGAGCGCTGGGACTTCGTCTGGCAATCCGCCAGCTGTTGTCTGAAAAAAAACAGTATATCAGTGTTACGATAATAACCGCATTTCTGGTGTTCTTCCTGGTTCTGTCAGGAACGATTGGCTCATGGATTGGGTCTGATGGCAGTGGAGTTATTCAGTCATTTACAATGGCAGACTACGATTTTAATGTTGCATTTGGCAGTAGCAAGGAAATCAGTAAACAGGAAATTCTTGATTATGTGGAAGACATAACACCTGTCAATAATTCATTTAAAGAGTGGACGATGTACACGACACTGGATGGAAATGACTGTCAGATGCATATTTTATCAGATCCATCAGCTGTGACATCTTTGTTATCAGGGCGTTTGTGTGAATACGATAATGAAATTATGATCACTGAATATATAGCGAAACAGAAAGGTCTGAAGATCGGAGACACAATTGCAGTAGGAAATGGTGATGTGACACAGGAGTATATGATAACAGGTCTGTATCAGTGTGCTAACGATACCGGAAAGAACTTTGCAATCAGTCTCTCTGGTGCCGCTAGACTTGGAATTGATGAGGAGGATCTTCCATCAGGAATCTATATTAATCTGGTTGATAAGACAAAAAAACAGGAAGTAGTAGATGCATTGAACGAGAAGTACAAAGATCAGGTCGAAGTGAGAGATGTGATGGCTGACTGGACAATGATCTCATCTATTGCAGATGGTTCACATGCCATGAGGATCTTTGTCTATGTGGTAGCGATGATCTTTGTTGTAATCGCAGTTGCATTGGTCTGCAGCAAGATCTTTATTCGGGAGAAGAAGGATATTGGAATCTATAAAGCCATTGGTTTTACCTCATCCAGCCTCAGGCTGCAGTTCGCATTTCGTTTTACACTCGTTGCAGTGATTGGATGTGTGATCGGTGTATTGGTCAGCATTTTCCTGACGCAACAATGTGTGGGATTACTGCTCAGTGCCGCTGGAATTACAAGGTGTCCGGTCGCTCTAAATGCTTTTGTTCTTGGTAAGCCTGTTGTATTTATGGTCGTGGTATATTTTGTCTATGCATATCTGTTAGCAGGGAAGATCAAACGGGTGGATCCAAGAATCCTAATTACGGAATAAGCAGGAATTTTCATGATGCTTCCGAAAGAAAAGCGGTGCCAATTAAATAAGATTATGTTATAATGAATCATCAAAAGGACATAATTTGAAGTAGCGGATCTTTTTGGCGACAGGGAAAAGAAAGTAGAAAACTTGGGTGCCAGAGAGGATATCCGCATCAAAGACACGAGATCAGGAGGAAGAAATATATGAGTACACCACACAATAGTGCAGAACCAGGGGCATTTGCCAAGACCGTGCTGATGCCGGGAGATCCAATGAGAGCAAAACTGATTGCTGAGACATTTCTTGAGGATGCAGTTCTTGTAAACAACATCCGCGGTGTTCAGGGGTATACAGGTACTTACAAGGGAAAGAAAATTTCAGTTATGGCAAGTGGTATGGGTATGCCAAGTATGGGCATTTACTCCTACGAGTTATTCCATAATTATGATGTAGATAATATTATTCGTATCGGAAGTGCTGGCTCTTTATCAGAAGAACTTCCACTCAGAAGCATTGTTGTAGGAATGAGTGCAAGTTATCAGTCAAACTATGCAGAGCAGTTCGGCCTTCCAGGCTGCTATGCACCAACAGCAAGTTACAAACTGTTAAAGAGAGCAACAGATACAGCTGAAAAAATGGGCGTAGATGTACATGTTGGAAATGTTCTTTCCAGTGATTATTTCTATGATGAATCCAATTCATCTATGGAATGGAAGAAGATGGGCGTGCTTGCAGTAGAGATGGAAAGTGCAGCCTTATACATGAATGCAGCGAGAGCTGGTAAGCATGCACTTGGTATTTTTACCGTTTCAGATAATCTTGCAACTGGTGAAAAATGTAGTGCAGAGGATCGTCAGAATACGTTCACAACAATGATGGAACTTGCATTGGAATTAGCAGAATAACGGAAGTTATAACGAATGATACAAAGAGTAGACCTGCGGGCTGTGTGAAACAGCAGCAGGTCTTTTTTGTATGTGACGAAACCAATGGCAGCAGTTATGATTCCTGCATTTTTCTATATGCTACAGCATAGTTTTATAACAGTAAGCCTGACTACAGGTACATGCATTACCAATTCTTATCTCGATGTACTGCCGAGTCTATTGTGCAGATAAGATTCTTATTTTTACGAAAGTAAAAGGTACATTTGAGACAGGATTGTATTGGATTCTGTACAATATTGTGCGATAATTTTGGTAATGAGTGTGTCCTGTCTTACCGGATACACCCGGGTATTTAACGGTAATTGAACAGTTGAACAGACACATGGTTCTTTTAGAAAGAACTGTGGCTTGAGTGGATTGCAGTGAAACCAAAACGCACTGCAGAAAGGGAGGATGAAATGTTAACAGAATCTCAGAAACTCACAATGGATAAAATCATGCGTGCGCATGATTATGATGCCACGCAGGTCATTGCAATTATGCAGGCCGTGCAGGGAGAGTACCGGTACCTATCAAAAGATTGCCTTTCCTATATTGCCAGAGCATTAAAAATCAGCGAGGCAAAAATATACGGAGTGGCAACTTTCTATGAAAACTTTTCGCTAGAACCCAAGGGCAAGTATGTCATCAAGATCTGTGATGGTACTGCTTGTCATGTCAGAAAATCCGTTCCTATTCTACAGGAATTTCGGAAACAGCTTGAAGTATCAGAACAGAATCCAACAACGAAAGATATGTTATTTACGGTGGAAACCGTGTCCTGTCTTGGCGCCTGTGGACTGGCACCAGTCTGTACAGTCAATGACCATGTTCATCCGTCCATGACACCTGAGAAAGCCAGAACACTGATTGGAAAACTCAGAGAGGAGGCGGAGAGCAATGAACAGAATTAACACTAGGGAAGTGCTTATTGCAAAGCAGAAACAATATCGCCAGATGCTGGATGCCCAGAAAAAGAAGATCCTGATCTGTGCCGGGACCGGTTGTGTATCGAGTGGCTCTCTGAACATTTATGCAAGAATGCAGGAACTGTTGGAACAAAAGGGGGTGCATTGTGGACTCCGTTTGGAAAAGGAGCCGCATGACCACACTGTAGGACTGAAAAAAAGTGGATGTCATGGATTCTGTGAAATGGGTCCACTTCTTAGAATCGAGCCTGGTGGAATCCTTTATATCCGTGTCCGGGTTGAGGACTGTGAGGAAATCATAGACAAAAGCATCTTAAATGATGAGGTCGTGGAGCGCCTGTTATATCGGGATGCACAGGGAAAGTCCTATGTTTCCCAGGAAGAAATCCCGTTCTATAAACAGCAGACCAGAATTGCACTGGAGTACTGTGGTCATATCAATGCGGAATCCATTACGGAATACATAGCTGTGGGTGGCTACAGTGCAGTTGCAAAAGCATTGTTTGACATGACACCGGATGACATCGTGGGAGAGATCAATGAGTCTTCTCTGCGAGGCAGAGGGGGTGGTGGATTTCCGACCGGAAGAAAGTGGGAACAGGTACAAAAACAAGCCTGTCCAGAGAAATATATCGTGTGCAATGGAGATGAAGGGGACCCTGGTGCATTTATGGATCGATCTATGATGGAAGGAGAACCACATCGTATTATTGAGGGAATGCTGATCGCAGGAATCGCAACAGGTGCGCATCACGGTTATATCTATGTCAGGGCAGAATACCCCCTCGCAGTCAGACGGCTATCGATCGCCATACAGAAGGCAAATGAACGTGGGCTTCTGGGAAGAAATATATTGAATTCTGGGTTTGATTTTGATTTGAAAATAAGCCAGGGAGCAGGTGCATTTGTATGTGGAGAAGGAAGTGCGCTGACCGCATCAATCGAAGGAAATCGCGGTATGCCACGTGTCAAACCACCGCGTACAGTCGAGCACGGGCTGTTTGGAAAACCTACAGTACTCAACAATGTTGAAACGTTTTGTAATGTTCCACCGATTATTTTGAAGGGATCAGAGTGGTACAAGGGATTTGGGCCGGAAAAAAACCATGGCACCAAAGCGTTTGCACTGACAGGAAACGTTAACAATACTGGACTGATCGAGGTGCCAATGGGAACACCTCTTAGAAAAGTGATATTTGATATTGGTGGTGGTGTCAAAGGTGGCGAATTTAAAGCAGTGCAGATCGGTGGCCCATCAGGTGGCTGTTTGTGTATTACACCGACCCAGGATCACCTGAATCTGCATCTGGATTTTGATTCGCTGAAAAAGGTCGGAGCCATGATCGGGTCCGGAGGTCTGGTCGTCATGAATGACAAGAGCTGTATGGTTGAAGTTGCACGTTTCTTTATGAAATTCACACAGAATGAGTCCTGTGGTAAATGTGTGCCCTGCAGGGAGGGGACCAAGCGAATGCTGGAACTGTTGACAGATATCACAGAAGGCAGAGGCACCATGGAGCATATCAAAATGTTAGAGGAACTTGCGGACACAGTCTCAGCAACGGCACTTTGTGGCCTGGGAAAGACGGCGGCTTCTCCGGTCATCAGTACAATGAAATATTTCAGGGAAGAGTATCTGAGCCATGTCATTGATAAGAAATGTCCATCGGGTCAGTGTAAAGCACTTCTGACTTACCATATCGATCCTGAAATCTGCAGGGGGTGTACAAAATGTGCACGACAGTGCCCTGTTGGAGCAATCCAGGGAAATGTCAAAGAAGCGCATAAAATCGACACTGCCAAATGTATCAAGTGTGGTACCTGCATGGAGGGATGTCCATTTAAAGCCATTTCACTGGGATAACAGAAAGGAGAAGATATGGAGGATGGAATTGATATGACAGGAGGACGGACAATGACAAAATATATGATGATCGATGGAATCAGGGCGGAATTTACAGATGAGAAAAATATCCTGCAGGTAATTCAGAAGGTCGGAATTCATGTACCTACATTTTGTTATCACTCAGAATTGTCTATATATGGAGCATGCCGGATGTGTGTGGTAGAAGATGACAGGGGAAAAATCATGGCATCCTGCTCGACACCACCCAAAGACAGAATGGTAATCAGGACCAATACTCCACAGCTGGCAAAACATCGGAAAATGATACTGGAGTTGCTTCTGGCAGCGCATTGTAACGAGTGCACGACCTGTGACAAGAACGGAAAATGCCGGTTGCAGATGTTGGCGGGGCGATTTGGTATCCGTTATATCCGATTTCAGAACCATGAGGAGCAGAAAGCAATTGATACCTCATCAAAGTCAGTGGTCAGAGATCCCAATAAATGTATTTTGTGTGGCGACTGTGTAAGAATGTGCAATGATGTACAGCATGTTGGGGCAATTGATTTTGCCAATCGTGGAGCACAGATGATCGTCACACCGGCCTTTGGACGAAAACTGGCGGACTCAGATTGTGTCAACTGTGGGCAGTGTGCAGCGGTCTGTCCGACAGGAGCGTTGAATGTAAAAAGTGACAAGAATAATGTATGGAATGCAATCTATGATCCGGGAAAACGAGTTGTAGCACAGGTAGCACCGGCTGTCAGAGTTGCACTGGGCGAAGAGTTCGGTCTGGAACCGGGAACGAATACGATCGGCAGGATTTTTACCGCAATTCGGATGATTGGGATAGACAATGTTTTTGATACCTGTGTGGGAGCTGATCTGACAATTATGGAAGAAGCTGCGGAATTAATGGAACGGATCGAGTCAGGAATACAGAATGGGCGAATGGCAGGAAATGCTGCAATTACAGGAGGTAACAGACATGGAAAGGGAAAACTGCCGCAGATGCCGCTTTTCACATCCTGTTGTCCAGCATGGATCCGGTTTGCAGAAACAAAACATCCAGAGCTGCTACCATACATTTCAACGTCAAAATCACCTATGGAAATGTTCGGAACAGTGCTAAAGGAATATTACCGTCCGGCAGATCGTGAATCGGGGCTGGAGACAGTTTCAGTTGCAATTATGCCGTGTACAGCAAAGAAATATGAGTGTTCCAGAGAAGAATTTAGAAGAAACCAGGTTCCGGATGTAGATTATGTGCTGACAACAACAGAACTGGTCGCTATGATCAAGCAGCAGGGCATTCAGTTCAATGAAATCGAGCCAGGGGCGCCAGATATGCCATTTTCTATATCGTCGGGTGCAGGAGCAATCTTTGGTGTCACAGGCGGTGTGACAGAAGCTGCACTGTGTCGTGTGGCATCCCAAAAGACTGCACGGGAACTCAAGGAGATTGAGTATTCTGGAGTTCGTGGATTACAGGGCGTCAAAGAGGCAGAAATTGTTCTGGATGAGCTGACACTTAGAATTGGAATTGTCAGCGGCCTTGGAAATGCAGAAAAGCTGATCGAAAAAATAGAGAGTGGAGCGGAACATTTTGATTTTGTAGAAGTTATGGCCTGTCCATCGGGATGTATCAATGGAGCTGGTCAGCCATTTAGTCATATGGATGACAGGAAGAAGCGTTCCAGTGGTATATATGATGTCGATAAGCTGTCTGTAATTAAAAGATGTGAGGAAAATCCAGTGATTTACAGTCTTTATCATGGCGGGATCTTAGACGGACGTGCAAAAGAGCTACTTCATGTCAGGTATGGAGCCAATTTGAAAAACGAAGAAAAGTAAAATAAACAAACTCATAAAGACAGAGAGAAAATAACAGACCATGTGGACCATTAATGCGCCATATGGTCTGTTTTGCGTGTGTTTGTAGTTTTGTGAGATGTTTGCCTAAACTAAAAAATTTATAATTTATAATTTATAATTTATAATTTATAATTGACAGAATAAAAGTTAGGTGATATGGTTAGTTACATAAGTAGTTAACCATTTAAGAAATAATGCATACAATAGAATAAAGCTGAAAGGAGGAATATAAGATGAACCAGAAGCTAACCCAGGATAAGTCAATTTATATTCAGATCAGTGAGATGATTGAAAATGATATTCTTCGCGGAATCCTGCTGGAAGAGGAAAAAGCACCAAGTATGAACGAACTGGTTAAGTTATATATGATTAATCCGGCTACGGCGGGAAAAGGTCTGAATATTCTTGTGGATAAGGGAATTCTTTATAAGAAAAGAGGAATCGGAATGTTTGTTGCGACTGGGGCGAAGGAGAGAATTATGACAAAGAGAAAAGAAGAGTTTTATGACAATTATATTAAGGGGCTGATCGCTGAAGCACAGCGACTTGGCATTGACAAAGCGGATTTAGTTAAAATGATTGCGCAGGCAGAATAGGAGATGAAAGTATGAGTAGTGGTGGAATGATGAAGGATAAAAATGGAGATTGGAATATAGATTCTGATATGGTAAGAATGATGGGAACAGATATCAGATCAGAGAATAGATCAACAGGTGGGGATTGTATCGAATGTGTGGATCTCTGCAAATATTATAAAGATAAAAAAGCGCTGGATCATGCAAATCTGGTACTGGAAAAAGGAAAAATTTACGGACTGATCGGGAGAAATGGTGCTGGTAAGACAACACTTCTGTCAGTTATGACAGCGCAGAATCCTGCAACATCCGGAAAAATTCTGTTAAATGGAGAAAGCATCTGGGAAAATCAGAAGGCACTGAATAAAATCTGTTTCTCAAGAGAGTTGAATGCTGTTATGGGAAATGGTATGAATGCCCTGAAGGTGAAAGAATATTTAAAAACAGCAGCAACATATCTTCCAGACTGGGATCAGGAAATGGCAGACCATCTGGTAAAAGAATTTGAACTTAATGTTAAGCAGAAGATCGGTAAACTTTCTAAAGGTATGATGTCCATGGTTACGATTATTGTTGCAATGGCGAGTAAAGCAGAATTTACATTCTTAGATGAACCGGTTGCCGGTCTGGATGTAGTCATGAGAGAGTACTTTTATAAGATTCTTCTGGAAGAACATATGAATACAGGAAGAACATTTGTGGTATCTACGCATATCATCGAAGAGGCAGCAGATGTTTTTGAAGAGGTCATTATGGTCAAGGAAGGAACAATCCTGTTAAAAGAGAACACGATGGAACTTGTAGAAAGAGCCCGCTATGTAGATGGCAAAGCAGATGATGTCGATCATGCAACACTTGGACTTGAAGTGCACCATGAAGTTAATAATGGAAGAAGCAAGGGCGTTACAGTGCTGCTTCATCCTGGACAGAAGATCAGAGAAGATGTAGATGTTAATGTAGAACCAGTCAATCTGCAGAATGTATTTGTTGCACTTTGTGGAAAGGAGTAGGAGATGGAAAATCTGAAAACTGCAAATCGCACAAGATTTTTTGACAGTACGACCAGATACTGGTTCAGAAATGCACAGGAGGCCCTGTTGCTTGTTCTTGGTTCAGCAGCTGTGCTGCTCATCATGAATGTATTTACAAGTTCTAATTCAGGATTGCTGGATTATTTACAGTTTGCTCCATTATATCTGTTGGGCACAGGCGTATTGTTCGGTCTGATTATGCAGATATCCTACTGTATGTATGGAGTATCGCTGGTTCTTTCTTTAGGTAGTCTTAGAAAAGATGTATGGAAGGGTGTACAGATCTATAATCTGACCTATCTGGTCGAGATAGAGATCCTATTTCTGCTCACGGCCTATCTGTCACCGGAGATCAGAAGTATGTTTGATATTCATCTTGTATTGATCAGCTTTATGTTACTATTTCTGATAGTGGCAATTGGGCAGTGTGCAGCAACGATATCATTAAAATTTGGAACAAAAGGAAGCGTAATATTTGCAATCATCTGTACCATCTGTGGTGCAGGTGGTGGATTTACCTTCGGACTGCTGGGGTTTGGAAATGCTGGTGATTTTAGTATTATGTTTGTTATTGATCAATATGTTGTTCTGCCACTGATTGCTGTTGCATTTGTATTATACGTGCTGAGTGCAGGTGGTCTGAGAAAAGTGTTAAGAACTTATGAGGTAAGGATGTAGAAAGGAGGATGAAAAAATGTCAGAAATCATACAGTTAATTAAGAGACAGACCAAACTGCGTCTGGATGAAATATGCTGGGCTGTTGGACTGGAAGTGATCGCGTTCCTGATTGGAACTGGAATAATGGCTGCAATAATGAAATTCGTGGGGGATGAGACAATATTTCCACTGGCTTCATTTATGGCAATGATGTTCGGTCTGATTGCAACTGTATTTGTGGGAATGTCATCATTCCAGCTGCATTTTAATATGGCAGTGTCCATGCAGATATCAAGAAAGCGGTTTACGATAGCATATATTTCAACTACACTGATTCAGACAGTGGTAACTGTGATAGGCATAGTTATTCTGGGCAATTTGGATATGTTGCTGAACAGACTCTTCTATCCAAATATTGAAAATGAGCTCGATATTGTGGCGCTCTTTAAACCACATTATATTTTGTTCGCCATTGTGGCTTCCATCATTATACAGATGTTCATTGGCATTATGCTGATGCGATTTGGACAGAAGGCGTTCTGGGTACTCTGGGCAATCTGGATGTGTGCATGTTTTCTTCCTCAGAGAATCTCCAATGCAGTGGATAAGAAAGGAAATATTCTTGGAGGCATTGGCAGAGGGCTTAATATGGTCACAACGACATATGGTATTGGTATGTGGATTGGAGTAGCTGTTGTATTGATGATCGGAATGGCAGTTACCACAGCAATTCTGGTTAGAAAACAGTGGGTAACACTATAGTTGGAAATAAATGGTTAAACATTGTTTTAAATTGTACAACAATAAGAACAATTATGCATAATATGTAAACTAATTGCGATAAATTTTATGAAAGTGCTTACAATATGTTGACAAGAGATTTTTATCAGTGGTATACTTTCCCTAGTGATAAACTTCTACTTGCCAGAGTATATATTATTACAAGACAGTTCATTTGGACCATCCTGTCTATAAACAAAACTAGGACTATAATTTTCGAATTATAAAGGTTCAACATTGCATTAGAAATAATGCTGTTGGGCCTTTTTAATTTGGAAAAGATAGAGAAGTCATGAAAATGACCAAGAAAAGGTCCATTCCGCTAGGGATGGACCTTTTTTTACGGACTTTTGCACATGCAGAGTCGTACACAGTTTCCTGGTATTACATGGTCTGAAAATGAATAAAGGAGATTGAAACATGTATGGACTAAAGACAGAAGCATCATTTGATGCAGCACATTTTCTAAAGGGGTATAAGGGGAAATGCAGCAATTTACACGGACACAGATGGAGAGTAGTACTTTCTGTTAAAGCAGAAGAACTAATTAGTGAACAGGATATTCAGCATTCTGGTATGATCGTTGATTTTGGAGATCTGAAGGGAGATCTGAAACATGAAGCAGATCTGCTGGATCATTCATTGATCTACGAAAAAGATTCTCTAAGACCGACGACAATAGCTGCGTTAAAGGAAGAAGAATTCAGACTGGTCGAAGTAGCATTTCGTCCGACCGCAGAGAATTTTGCAAAATTTTTCTTCGATAAAATGAAGACCTATGGTTATAAAGTGGCACAGGTGGAAGTCTATGAAACACCAAATAACTGTGCTGTCTATTATGAATAAATTCTGATAAAAGAGGCAAAAGACATATGAAGTATAAAGTAGTAGAGAAATTTGTCAGTATTAACGGAGAGGGGACCTGTGCAGGTCAGCTGGCTGTATTTATCCGTTTTCAAGGATGTAATCTGAATTGTTCCTTCTGTGATACGAAATGGGCAAATGAGCAGGATGCACCATTTACATGGATGACAGAGCAAGAGATTTATGAATATATCAAGGAAACCGGCGTGGTAAATGTCACACTGACAGGTGGTGAACCCTTAAAGAGAGAGGGAATCAGTGCTCTCCTAGAATTGCTGGGAGCTGATGAGAGCCTTCGCATTGAAATTGAAACAAATGGAAGCATTGATTTGAAACCGTTTGCAGACTATCGTGTCTCATTTACGATGGATTACAAACTTGCCTGCAGTGGAATGGAACAATCTATGTGTACAGATAATTTTGCGCTGCTGACTGGAAAAGATACAGTGAAATTCGTCGTTGGAAGCAAACAGGATCTGATTCGGATGAAAGAAGTAACAGAACAGTATGGACTGACTCAAAAGACAAATGTTTATATCAGTCCGGTATTTGGCTCGATTGAACCGGTGGAGATGGTCAATTTTCTAATGGAAAATAAAATGAATAAGGTGACGATGCAGATCCAGCTTCATAAGATCATCTGGGATCCGGAAAAAAGAGGCGTCTGAAGCACGCAACTAAAAAGGAAAAGCAATCCTTCATGCCTTGTTCATATGGAAGCAAAGATTGCAGGATGATAGAAAATTGAACTGCAGGATGATAGAACTGCAGAATTATAGATTTGCAGGATGATAGAACTGTAGAATTCACGTTGTGAGTGGAACAACAAATATAGTTTTTAACAGGAAACAGGCACATGAAATTTGTGTAGAAATGAGGAGTATTATGGCAATCGATACAGATGCCATTCGGATGCACATAAGAGGAATTCTGGAAGCGCTCGGAGATGATCCGGACAGGGAAGGCCTGAAGGAAACACCGGACAGGGTAGCCAGAATGTATGAAGAAGTATTCGATGGCATGAATTATACCAACCATGAAATTGCGCAGATGTTCAGTAAGACATTTGAACAAAATAGCGCATCACAGGATTGTGTGGTCGTAAAAGATATAGATATTTTCAGTTATTGCGAACATCATCTGGCATTAATGTACGATATGAAGGTAACGGTCGGATATCTGCCTAAGGGAAGAGTGATCGGTCTGAGTAAGATCGCACGAATTGCAGATATGGTATCCAAACGATTACAACTACAGGAACGGATCGGAAGCGATATTGCGGATATTATTGGAGAAGTCACAGGCTCTGAGGACGTTGCAGTTATTATCACCGGTTGTCACAGTTGTATGAGTGCCAGAGGAATCAAAAAGACAGCAACAAAAACAACGACAACTACGTTCCGTGGACAATTTCAGACAGATCCGCTTTTACAGAATCGACTGCGGTTCTAAAAAAACGGCATTAGATAAATACCAAATAGGAAAAGAAGGAAAAAAATATGAAAGCAATGGTTTTATTCAGTGGTGGTGTAGATTCCACGACCTGTCTTGCCATGGCAGTAGATCAGTATGGCAGTGAAAATGTAATTGCTTTGTCCATTGCATATGGACAGAAGCATCAGAAGGAAATTGAAGCATCCAGAAAGCTTGCAGAATACTATCATGTAGAGCATCTGTATCTGAATCTGGAAAAAATATTTGCATATAGTGATTGTTCACTTCTGGATCATTCAGACGTTGAAATTCCGGAAGAAGATTATGCTTCACAGCTTGCAAAAACAGATGGAAAGCCAGTATCTACCTATGTTCCATTCAGAAATGGACTCTTTCTTTCTAGTGCGGCAAGTATTGCACTTTCAAAGGAATGTGGTGTGATCTATTATGGGGTGCACAGTGATGACGCAGCAGGCAATGCATATCCGGATTGCAGCAGTGTTTTCAACGATGCGATGAACACAGCAATTTACGAAGGAAGTGGCAGACAGCTGCATATTGAAGCACCATTTGTAAAATGGACTAAGGCAGATGTAGTGAGAAAAGGGCTCGAACTAAAAGTGCCATACGAACTGACCTGGAGTTGTTATGAAGGCGGAGAAAAGCCATGTGGAAAATGTGGCACCTGTATCGATCGAGCAAAAGCTTTTGCAGCAAATGGAGTGGAAGATCCAGCACTTTTATAATTTAAAATTAATTAAACAAAAACTTGGGACGAGGATAATATCGGGAACAATCTATATAGTCTGATAGTGAGAGTGAGTAAAGCGAAAGCATTTGTTCGGTAAATAATAAGGTATGATGATAAAGAGTTTAATATATTCAAATACAGAAAATAAAAAAGTGAGCAGAAAAGAAAAGGGAGGAAATACATGAGCGGAAGAACAGCGCAGGAAACAGAAGGTTTGACATTACTTGGCAACCAGGGCACAAAATATGAATCAGATTATGCACCACAGGTGCTTGAAACGTTTATCAACAAGCATCAGGAAAATGATTATTTTGTTAAATTTAATTGTCCGGAATTTACGAGTCTGTGTCCAATTACAGGACAGCCCGACTTTGCGACAATTACAATCTCTTATGTGCCATCAGTCAGAATGGTTGAGAGTAAATCATTAAAATTATATTTGTTCAGTTTTAGAAATCATGGAGATTTTCATGAAGACTGTGTCAATATTATTATGAAGGATCTGATTAAGTTGATGGATCCGAAATATATCGAAGTGCTAGGAGAATTTACACCACGTGGGGGGATTTCCATACATCCTTATTGTAACTATGGAAAAGCCGGAACACGGTGGGAAGAGATTGCATTCCAGAAACTGACCGCCAGGAGCTAGTCTTCTTGGTGAGACGGGACGGGGCTGTATGGATACAGATGGAAACACGCTTGCGCTCTGCAAGATCGTAGCGGTACATCGGGCTGCAAATAACGCAGCCCGTGAACCGGCGGTCTTGCAAAGGTTTCCATCCATATCCATACAGCCCCGTCCCTGTTTACTGGGGGGAGACGCACGGCTGGCGAAGCCAGCGTGCTGGAATGCAAGGGAAAAAAAGAAGGACATGAGCGGGGATTTCATGGGAGGAGACGCACGGCTGGCGAAG
>CAJMQE010000001.1 GCA_905215405.1 uncultured bacterium | reverse complement strand
AATCGTCAAAGCCAGTAAAATCAATAAATTTAGGCTTGACAGAATAGGAAGGAAATGTAATGTACAAAAGTATGAAAGTAAGGAAAAGAAAAGGAATTCTAAAATGTATTAAAATGATGGCTGTATCATTATTTGGTCTGATTATTTTATCACAGACGAGTATTGCAATGGCCGGATCAACCACAGAGAGAGAGACAGAGCCAAATAATACGATAGAGGATGCTAATTTAATTGATCGTAATAATGAAAAACCTTCAACAGTTGCCAGTGGAAAGCTTGATGGTAGAAATATGGTCAATGGTCATTTGGACTCAACTACAGATGTGGATTGGTATAAGGTTGTATTGATGAGTTCTTCTGATTACAATATTCTTGATTTTCGCGTTAGTTCTGGATCACTGGATGTAGAAATATATGACACGAATAAAGAATTAATGAAAGGATGTTCCTTTAAAAATCTTTCAAATACAAGTAAGAGAACACATTATTTAGATATTTTGCAGACCGGTACATATTATATTAAAGTGTTTAATCCATCTAGTAATTATGTAAGTTACAATTTTACAGTTGGTTCACCTATCTATTTAGTTAGTACTTATTCAAAGGATTTTGGTTATATTTCATCCTCTACTACTAAAGAGTTGAATTTAGAAAATGATAATACTGTTAAAAAGGATGCGCTAGTATATAGGGTGGAAATGAACTATGGATCATATTCTGGAATTGATAGTAGAAAGTTTACTAACGCAAGTCAAAGTTTTTGGACTACCACATTCTCATCCACTGGAGAGTATCCTGTAGCAGTTGTAAAGCAAAATAAATTAAATCAACGTTGGTTTTTCCAGTACAACCTTTCTAATCGTGCTAGAAGCAGTAAAGCTTCAGTGAAACTTAATTATGTATATCCATATATTCCAGAGAATGAGGAGTAGATTATGAATGATATAAACCGCCAAGATTTTTTATTGAGAAAAAACCAGGTACAGGAAAGTTTTATTGAGCAATGTCTAGGAAGTAGAGTGAAGTGTAATAAAATGGGTTCAGTTAATATGACATGTTCAGAAAGAAATACGATATATGATCAGGTTATTTTAAGTAAACCCAATAATGAATTAAAATACAATAATTATACGAGAAAAAATGCTAGTTGTATACTAACAGGAAACAAGGCAAGAGATGCTGTTAATTTCGCTAAGTCTGTGCAGGTTTATACAGAAGAAACTGGAATGTTTTCTATAGAGAATGATACAGTTAATATTTCTATAGATGATGTAACAGAAATTGATAAAACCAATCTGCCCAAAGTGAAAGCTGAAAATAATACATTGATTCTTAAGGCAGCAACTTACTATGAAATAGAAAATACAGATGGAAGTAAAGGGGTGTTGGCAGTCTCAGAAGGATTAGAATCACCACCGTGTACCGATGAAGTTTTACATAGATCAGAGTATAGCTGTGAATATCGTATTGCATGCGGAGATACAGCTGGAATTATGCAGAGTTTGATACAATCGCCATCTCCGATAGGAGCATACTTTGTATATGGAAAAGAACAGGTCGCAGAGACATTAAAGACACTTGGAATAAAACCAGGTAAGTTTACAATCGGAATTGATGGTTATAAGACACAGACGTTTTATCTAAATAATAAAGGTATTGTATATTCTTATGCAGATAACGCATCTAGATTGATTTCAATTAATAAAACTAATTATAAAGAACAATATAATTTTCCAGATGGTAGTAAAGTGGTTATTGATGGTGTTGATTATTCATTAGATGAAAATGGTTATTTTCATGTTCCTGACGATACAATGTATGTTGGAGATGTTAAGTTTGAGGATAAAGATGGAAGACAATTTAATATCAAATATGATAATACCCTTGTGTATAAAGATTGAAAATTTCATAAGTATAATTTTTGATGGCATGGAGATATAAATGGACATATTAATCTTCATATAATCAAAATATAACAGAAAGAAGCTGAGTAGTATAGTGTACTACGACAGCTTCTTTTTTGTATAAAAGTACAAAAGTATTGTAAATAAGTTTGATATACATATCACAAAAAATAACCTTGTTAACTTTACGCGTGAAAATTTTAAGTCAATCGTGAATAATAGAAAATTTAATAATGTATATAAAACAATCCTTTTGTTAATTACATAAATGTGGTACCATGAAGTATCAAACTCATGAAAAGGAGAATTTATGACACAGGTCAAATTAGGTAATTATAAGGGAATGGAAATTCCAAAGATAGTAGTAGAAGTTAGCGCAGAAGAAGTTGCTGCAGAGTTAGAAAGAGCAAGACAGATGGCAGCAGAATGGAAAGAAGTTGAAAAGGCAGCAAATGGCGATGAAGTAACAATTGACTTCGAAGGCTTTTTAGATGGGGTTCCATTTGAAGGTGGCAAAGGTGAAAACTATCCATTGACTCTTGGATCAGGTTCATTTATTCCAGGTTTTGAAGAACAGTTATTAGAAGCTGCAAAAGATGATGATGTTGAGGTCGTAGTAACATTTCCTGCAGAGTATCATGCAGAAGATCTTGCAGGCAAAGAAACTGTATTTAAAGTAAAAGTTCATAATGTAAGAAGAAAAATGGTACCAGAAATGGGAGATGAATTTGTGTCTAAAATCTCTCCTTGTAAGACAGTAGAAGAATTGAAGAATCAGATTGAAAATATGATCAGAGCACAGAAAACAGCACAGGAAAAACAGGAAGCAGCTAAGAGTAAACTCCTCGAAATCTGTGAAACAGTTCTGGAAGAGGAAGAACTTGATCAGGTATCAGAAGATTTTATTACTAATATGAGCCATCAGTTACAGGCTTACGGAATGTCTCTTGAAGATTATCTTGCAATGTCTAATACAACTGTTGAAGAAATCAAGAAAGAAAACAGAGTAAAAGCAGAAGAAATGCTTAGTGCAACAAAGATTCTTGGTGAAATCGCTACGATTGAAAAAATTGAAGCAACAGAAGCAGAAATCAAAAGAGAAATTGAAGGTCTTGCAAAACAGTATCAGATGCCTGTAGAGCAGATCGAAGTTATGCTTGCACCTGAGGATAAGAAGAATATTGAAAATGATATTAAATTAGGAAAAGCATTTCAGTTCGTAATTGATAATTGTAAAGAAATCTAAGTAGTTTACCTATATTTATAAGTAGATTATTATAGTTTAAGTGTTTAAATATAGTTAAAAAAATGATTGGTCCACAGGCAGAATAAACGAAAACTGTCTGTGGATTTTATTTATTCCTCATATTGTACACATTTTGCGTTTATGTTAAACTGATAACAGAAGAGAATTGTTACGTTAATTGTTACATTGCATATAAAGATGCAGGTACAGTTGCGGATTATGATAATAGAAGTTGTTACGTGCAAAATTGTTGTTAGTTGTTAATATAAACGGAGAGGACAGCGTGTGTTTGATCAGAAGAAGATAAAAAGATTCTGTTTTGTACTTTTGTTCTGCGTTTTATCACTAGTATCGAATGTAATTAGTACGAATTCAAAGGATGTAATGAATTATCGGAGAAGTGTGCATAAAGAAGCGCGGATCTTAACACTGACGAATCAGGTCAATGTGGAGGCTGTATATTTTGATGAGCCTAATGCATTACAGATCGCTAATCAGATTGAATTTGAAGGAAATAAAAATAATGATACTATCAATACCATTCATTTAATTGTGTTATTCTTTTTATTGGAACAAAACTTTGCTATATTGCGTTTTTATAAGAAAAAGATGCAGAACATGCGGGCAAAGGTCAAGTTGTCCCATGCAGTTATTTTGAGGTATTTACACGATAAGGACGGGCAGAAAAGCATTGCATGTGCTATATAAAAATTAAAATTATATAGGAGATGAATTGCATAATGGAAATGAATATTTTAGTTGCAGTGATGGCACTTGTTGTAATCGGAGCAGGAATTGCCAGCTGGAGAATTGAGAATGGTGGTTCAGATAAGAAGGACCAGAATACCCAGCAAAGCAATCAGCAGAACAAACAAAAGAAGAACTGATTAAAATATTCAGCCGGCTTTATGAAAATATGAAAAATAAGATACAATTGAATAACAAAAAAGAGAAAGATAGAGAATCGGATTTCATTGTATTTTCAAGTGAATTACATATAATCCCGGCTGTTTTTTTAAGAACGAAAGGGGAAAATGAGTATGTCTTTACGAATCGATGAAACGGTAGGTTATCATATTAAGGAACTACGCTTGGAAAGGAATCTGACACAGCAGGCGCTGGCTATGCAGGCAGGCGTTTCCAAGCAGACAATCAGCAATCTGGAGAAAGGACGTGGAGCGAAGTCTTCCACACTGGAAGGCCTTGCAAAATGTCTCGGCGTGTCTCCTTTTGCTTTTTTTCAGGAGATACAGGAAGATCAGGAGTTTTTGTTCAGACGCAGAAGAGAAAGTAACGTACATAACAAGAACGACAATCATGGAAATAACGCGGAAATCAGTAAAGATGTAACAGAAGATACTTACGAATTCACGCAGAAATCCGTAGAAGAAGAGAAAGAAGAAGCAATTAACTTAAAAAGTGAACTTTTAAAGCAGCGCTTAAAGAGAGTAGCATTTTAGAACGAATAGATGCGTTTAGTATGCATACAACATTTTTGATCGCAGTATGAATTAAAGGCGGAATAGGAACCGATGAAAGATATCGACTGGAAAATCCTGAAAGTATTATATGACAAGAAAAATATAACAAAGACAGCACAGGTGTTGTTCATGACACAGTCCGCGCTTACCAAGCGTTTGAAAAATATTGAACGTGAATGGGGCGTTGAAGTCGTACATAGAACAAGTAAAGGTGTTATTTTTACTGAAGATGGTAGGTATTTGGCAGAAAAGGCGGTTCAGTTTACTGACATGTTGGACGAGATTTCAATGCATTTTGCAAAATGTGATGGTACAACAAAAAGTGTTACAATCGGTGTACCGAATTCTTATGCGAGACTGCATTTGCCAAAGCTGTTGAAGGATTATAAGGAAAATGGGAATGCGTTGCAGATTCGGGCAATTTCTAATTCCAGTGATGTGATCATCAAACAGTTGCTGGACGAGAGTATTGATCTTGGAATTGTATGTGGTGATTATCAGTATTATGGAGAGAAGATGGAATTGTTTTCGGAGAAACTTTATGCGGTTGTTCCGAAGGGTAGGAGCCTGCAGGAGATGAATCGTATGCCATTGATAGAATCCTATCTGAATCCATTGGTGAAAGAAAAAGTGGAACAGTGGTGGAAACGATATTTTCAGGGTATGCCAGGAGAGGTAGTCTCGGTTCCATATTCCGATATTGCTATCGAAATGGTGGAAAATGGACTTGGAAGTTGTTTTGTTTTTGGAATGGACTGGAAGCTGGATAGAAAGAAAGTAGATTTGATTCCAATTTACGAGAATCAGAATATGCAGGAAAATCTAAAAGAAGAGAAAGGCAGGAAAGTTCAGGACAAAGAAGTAAAGAATAACGGAAAAGAGCAGGAAAAACAGATAGAAAGAAAGGTCTGGCTGATGTGTAGCGAGCATGCGGGAAAAGATAGCAGAATTCAGGAATTTCTTATCTATATTAGAAATTTTTATAAGTCAGAACGATAGAATAAACAAAATTGAATGAGAACATAGAAAAGAAACATAGGATTTCATTACAAACTAAAATCCGCAAAATATTAATTTGTAATCACAATTGATATATTAGAAAAGCTATTCCATTATGGAATAGCTTTTTTAGTACAAAGATGAATTTTTCCCAGGGCGAAATATGCGGTATACTGATTACGAAGGATAAATGATAAAGTGCAACGGATCACGTGTAAACTGCAGTTGCAAAAGAAGAAAGGACGTAGAAAATGAGATATGCTTATGTAGGCTGTCGAACCACAAAAGAACGAAATGCACGGGGCAGGGGGTTAAAGACCTACAGGATAGAAGAAAATGGAGAATGGACTGAATTACAGTGTCTGCGTACAGAAGATAATCCTTCTTATCAGACATTGGATCATAAGAAAGAGTTCCTATATAGTGTGCATGGAGATCTGACAAAGCTAAGCAGTTTTCGGATTCAACAGGATGGAACGCTAAAAACATTGAATACGGTTGAGATAGATGGAAAAAATCCTGTGTTTATTACGGTAGACAAAAGCAACCAGTATTTGGTGGTGGCTACTTTACAGGGAGGTAGTGTGGTTGTTCTGAAAAGAAATGCAGACGGTTCGATCGGAGCGGTAACAGATCGTGTAAAATTTGCTGGAAAGACGAAGTATAGTAACTCATTTATACATCAGTGTATCTGGGATCAGAAGAAGGAGTATCTGTTCGTACCAGCACAAGGGCGAATTGTTGGAATTGGACAACTTAGGGTATTTCGCTTTCATTCTGAGAATGGAACATTGGAGCAGACGGATGCATTTACAGCCAGAGAGTTTGCAGAACCACGCCATGTAGCGGTACATCCCAATAACCGATATGTATATCTGATCAATGAAAAAGGAAATTATATCATGTTTTTTGAATTTGATGAGAATACGGGGAAATTATCGCCAAGGCAGATACTGCCAACTCTTCCGGAAACTTATACGGGAAATGGACAGGCTAGTGCAGTGCTTACAGATGATACCGGAGAATTTCTGATCGGATCAAATCGGATACATGATTCGCTGGCTGTGTATAGAATTAATAAACGAACCGGATATCTTATAAATATAGGATTTGTACCATCGCTTGGACGGACACCGCGTTTTATGACATTTGATCCGGAGCAAAAGACGCATTTATACGTTGCAAATGAAGATAGTGATACGATTGTGGAAATGCAGGTAAATGCTGAATTTGCAACAGTCCAGCCAACAGGAAGGATAATCAGAACGGAAAGTCCAGTCTGTATTACATTTCGATAAAACAAAGAGATAAGAAAATACAAAAAGTTATAAAAAGGAGCGTATAGCATGGGAAAATCACTTACCAGAAAAATTATAGAATCACATTTTGTAAAGGGGTCCATGGTCCCGGGAGAAGAAGTATTTATAAAGGTGGATCAGACCCTGACGCATGATATCAATGCAGTTATGACTTATCTTGCATTTGAAGCCGTCGGTATTGACCGTGTCAGAACAGAATGCAGTGTTAGCTATCTGGACCACAATTTGCTGTATGTGGATAATAAGACTCCGGATGATCATACTTATCTGCAGTCGATCGCAAAACGCTATTGTGTATATGTATCAAGACCAGGAAATGGAATATGTCATGCGGTTCATGTTGCACGTTTTGGTGCACCGGGAAAGATCAGTATGGGTGGAGATAGTCACACGCCACATGGTGGTTCAATTGGAATGTTATGTATTGGCGTAGGTGGAATGGACGTCACAACAGCAATGACTGGTGTCCCAATGCGTTTGAAGATGCCAAGGATTGTAAGAGTAAATCTGACAGGAAGACTAAGACCAGGATGCAACGCAAAGGAAATTATTCTGGAAATGCTTCGAAGAGTCAGCATTAAAGGTGGTCTTGGAAATGTCTATGAGTATACAGGAGAAGGTGCGGCGAGTCTGGATGTATCCCAGAGAGCCACAATTACTAATATGGGAGCGGAACTGGGCGCAACGTCATCCATTTTCCCTGCTGATGAACAAGTTCGAAAATTTCTGAAGGCACAGCACAGAGAAGAGGCATTTACAGAGATGGTTCCAGATGAAGATGCAGAATATGATGAGGAGATCCATATTGCACTGAATGAGCTGGAACCATTGATTGCATGCCCTCATCAGCCAGATAATGTAAAAAAATTCTCTGAGGTAGAAAAGAAAAAAGTACAGCAGGTATTTATCGGAAGCTGCACCAATGCAAGTTATTCAGATATTGCAAAGGCAGCACTGGTACTGAAGGGGCAGCATGTGCATGAAGATGTCAGCTGTACCTGTGCAATTGCTACGAAACAGATATATAAGCAGCTGAGCAGGGATGGATATCTGGAAATACTGATTGATGCAGGTGTACGTCTGCTCGAGATTTCCTGCGGTCCATGCTGTGCAATCGGTCAGACACCAGCGACAAAAGGAGTTGCAGTCAGAACAACGAATCGTAACTTTAAAGGACGTGCGGGTAATCCAACAGCAGAAATCTATTTAGTGAGTCCGGAAAGTGCAGCAGCAACAGCTATTAAGGGAACTTTTGCAACAGCAGCAGAAATCCTGAATGACAAAATCGATGTACTGGATACCGTTAAAGAGCCGGATGAATATTTTGTGGATGATGCAATGATCATAAGACCACTGCCACAGGATGAGGCGGATAAGGTGGAAATCGTACGTGGACCTAATATCAAACCACTGCCACTTCCACAGGCACCAACATCATATCTGTGTGTCCCAGTCAGCCTCAAGGGTGGAGATAACATTTCGACAGATGATATTACGCCAGCTAGTGCAGAATTCAGCAGTATGCGATCGAATATTCCGATGATGTCAAAATACTGTTACCACCGTTATGATCCGGATTTTTCAGAGAGAGCAAAGCAGATGGGCAACAGCATTATTATCGGTGGTGAAAATTATGGACAGGGATCGTCCAGAGAACACGCTGCAATTAATCCGATGTACCTGGGTGTTCGTTGTGTAATTGCCAAAAGTATTGCAAGAATTCATAAAGGGAATCTGATCAATCACGGGATTATACCAATGTTATTTGAAAATCCTGCAGATTATGAGAAAATTGAACTGGCAGATGAACTTGAAATTGAGAATCTGACGGAGCAGATTCCAGAAAAAAGAGTTCTGGTCAAAGATAAGACAAAGCAATTTGATTTTTATGTGACACTGGATGTGACAGACAGTGAAGTTGAGGTGATTCTTTCGGGTGGACAGCTTGCATACCTGAAGAAACAGCTGAATTTGTAAAATGCAAAAATGTTGCTTGTCCGGGCATTATCCTTGTTTCAGACACATTGTATGCAAAATACTTATGAAAAATACTTAAAATAAATTTCTTGTATAGTTTTAACAAAATAATGGTGGAAAATAAGGACGTTTTTATACAAAAAAGACGTCCTTATTTTTGTCTGATACCATGCATAAGATTACTATAAATTAAGATATTTGATTGGTCTTATTTCGAACAGAGAAAAAGGAAACGAGGATTGTTTATGTTACGGGGGGAGTAGATATGCATGAAGAATTGCTCAGGGAATTGGAGAAGCTGACGGATGAAGAAAAAAGGATTCTGGCGGGCAACACAGAAATCGAAAAGAAGGATTACTGTGTGGATGCAAACAGACGATTTACCATTGATAAAGATAAAGTCATTAAGCGGGGAAATATGATCAATGTACGTGCAAATACAAGATTTGTACATTTTCCAAAGCACAACCACAATTATGTAGAGATGATCTATGTGTGCAAAGGAACTGTTACCAATATTATAAATGATGAGAAAATCTGTATGAAAGCGGGAGAAATCATGATGATGAACCAGCAGGTCTATCATGAACTTTTGCCGGCAGAAAAAGAAGATATTGCAGTTAATATTATGTTTGTTCCGGTATTTTTTGACGAGGTCTATAATATGATGGGGGACAACAGGATCCTTGCAGATTTTGTCGTAAGTTGTCTCAATGGAAACCGGGCGCGGGGACAGTATTTGTACCTGCAGGTATCTGATGTTGTACAGGTACAGAATCTGATGGAAAATATCGTCTATTCTCTTGTCTATCATAAAAATGGAGGATATACAGGTAATAGAGAGACCAAAATGATTCAGGCGACACTGGGTGTATTATTTATGAATCTGATCCAGAACTGGGAACGCATTTACGGGCAGAAACATGAGAGCTATGAAAGCAACCTGATCAGAACAGTGAACAATTATATTGATTGTCATTACAGGGAAGGGAGTCTGTCAGAATTGTGTTCGCTGACACATAATACAATGTCCGGTCTGAGCAAGATGATCAAAAAGGCGACGGGGTCCACATTTCTTGAGTTAATGCAGCAGAAAAGGTTTGATAAGACAACACAGCTACTGGAGGAAAGCAGTATATCGATAGAAGAAATTTTACATATGGTCGGATATGAGAACAGCAGTTATTTTTATCGAAAGTTCTATGAGCGCAAGCATATGACACCACGAAAATATAGGATTCTGAGTATGAAAGGCGGCCAATGTGAAAACGAAGAGGATTACATGAGGGAGCCTGGATGTGACTGCTTATGTGATTCTATTTGTGACTCACTGTGTGAGTCAGATTGTGAATCGATCTGTGATTGTTGTGATTGTTGCTGACAGTCGGAGTCAGAACATAACTGTGTATTGAAGTCAAAATGTAACTGACTGGTAATTATATAGGAATGCTGGTCGGACACAATAAGGAAAGGATGGTGGAATCTTCAGGCTGACTTTGTCTGGGCGTGATAGACAGGGAGCCTTGGTTATGCGATATCAGGATGGAAAAGTAAAAGATATTAAGATTGCTTACATAGGAGGCGGTTCACGTGGCTGGGCATGGAGACTGATGGCTGATCTGGCGATAGAAGAACAGTTATCAGGTAAAATGATACTTTATGATATTGACCGCGTTGCAGCAGAAAAGAATGCAATAATTGGAAATAACATTACAAATAAACCGCAGTGCAGAGGCATCTGGAAATATGAAACTGCAGACACATTAGAGGAAGCACTTCTGAATGCAGATTTTGTCATTATTTCCATATTGCCAGGCACATTTAATGAGATGGAATATGATGTGCATACACCGGAGGAATTTGGAATTCTGCAGTCAGTTGGAGATACGGTGGGACCGGGAGGGATTGTACGCGCATTGCGGACACTTCCAATGTATGTGCCAATTGCGGAATCGATTAAAAAGAATTGTCCAGATGCATGGGTCATTAATTTTACCAATCCAATGAGTATGTGTGTTAAGGTGTTATATCATATATTTCCACAGATCAAAGCATTTGGCTGTTGTCATGAAGTGTTTGGGGCTCAGAAGATGTTGTGTAGGATCGTGGAAGAAACATTTGGTATAGAACGTGTTGGAAGAACGGATATCCATACCAATGTGATTGGAATTAATCATTTTACATGGCTGGAAAGTGCATCCTATAAAGGGATTAATCTGTTCCCGGTCTATAAAAACTATATTCAGGAACATCCAAAGAAACTGCCTGTAGATGTGAGTATTCCGCGAAAACAGCGCCCACTTGCAGACAGGAACCGAGTAAAGTTCGATCTTTTTGAGCGTTATGGTTGGATCGCAGCAGCGGGAGACAGACACCTGGTGGAATTTATGCCCAGAAATGAATATCTGCTTAACAGGGATACGGTCAGGGACAATTACTTTCAGCTGACGCCGGTGTCGGCAAGAAAAAGAGAATTGGTCAAGCGACTGGAACGAAGTGAGAAATTGGTCAGAGGGGAAGAAGCGGTTGAACTGAAGGCATCTGGAGAAGAGGGAGTCCGATTGATCAAAGCACTCTGTGGTCTGACACGCTGCATCAGTAATGTCAATCTTCCCAATGTCGGACAGATCTCAAATGTAGCATTTGGGGCGGTCGTTGAAACAAATGCTGTATTTTCGAGAGATAAGATCGTTCCCGTCTGTGCAGGTTCATTAAAAAGAGAAATTAATAATCTGATGAAACCGCATATAGCAAATCAGGAGGCTATTCTACAGGCAGCAATGAAATGTGATTTTGAGGCCGCAGTACATGCGATGTGCAATGACCCCAATACAAAGGCAAAGTGTAAGGAAGAGCAGATCCGTAAAATGTTATCGGAAATGCTTACAGGAACAAAGGCATATCTGCCAGAAAGGTGGTTCATATGAGAAATACAGGAGCTGGAAATACAAAGGAAGATAGAATTGACAGACGAAAGGTCATTGACAGAAATAATCCAATAGAGCGAAAAATAGACAGATATTCAGTATTGTCAGTGGGGAATGGGGATTTTGCATTTTCCGCAGATGTGACTGGCCTGCAGACACTTGGTAATGAATATCAGGACTGGAATCTGCCATTGTGTACAATGAGCACATGGGGCTGGCACAGAACACCTGTTGATCCAGCTGGAAATTATTATAGTCCGAAAGATCTTGTGCCAACGACTTATCTTTTTCAGGGAAGAAAAGTGCAGTATTCGGTAAGAAAGCAGCCGGGAAATGAGGAAGTATATGACTGGCTCAGAAAAAATCCACATAAATTTGATCTTTATCGTCTGGCATTTTTGTGGGAGAACAAAAAGATTTCTTCGGACGAATTGTCAGACGTATGGCAGGAATTGCATCTATATACAGGTGTACTTGAAAGTAGTTTTCTGATTCATGGCGTTCGTGTACAGGTTGAAACAGTCTGTGATCAAAAGTGGGATATCATTGGAGCTCGGGTGAAATCGGATGCGCTTGCGGATGGAAGACTTCAGGTCGCATTATCGTTTGGCTATCCGTGTGAAAATATGGCAGGGGTGGACTGGACACAGGAAAATCGACATCTGAGCAGATATATTAGTTCAGGCAGCCGAGCATTTCGTGTGGAGCGAAGTGCCGATGAACTGAAATTTCAGACGGGGATGACATGCAGCTGTGACATGAAGGTGGATCGACAGAGTCCTCACTGTTTTTGTATAACAGTCAACAAAAAGGAAGCAGAATTTGTAGTAAGTGCTACGCCGGGCTATAGACATGATCCATGCAGAACATTTCAACAGATTTTGCAGAGTAGCCAGACTGGGTACGAGAAGTTCTGGCAGGAAGGCGGAATTGTAGATTGTGCCGAGGCGCAGGATCCAAGAGCAGCGGAACTGGAGCGCAGGATCATTCTTTCTCTCTATCTTTTAAAGATTCAGTGTACAGGGAACATTCCCCCGCAGGAGACAGGACTGACTTGTAACAGCTGGTACGGAAAACAGCACCTGGAAATGTATTTCTGGCATTGTGCTTATCTGCCGCTCTGGGGACACACAGAGGAATTAAAAAAGAGTTTGAACTGGTATGTTAAAATTCTTCCGCAGGCCCGAATGAATGCGAAAAAAAACGGGTATCGTGGAGCAAGATGGCCCAAAATGGTCGCGTACGATGGAATTGATTCCCCATCCGGAATTGCACCATTATTGATCTGGCAGCAGCCACATTTAATCTATATGCTGGATTTACTGGCGAGTGTAGAAGGGGAAAAAGAGGTCCTTATAAAGTACTGGAAGCTGATAAAAGAATCGGCAGAGTTTATGGCTGATTATGCAGTCTACAACAGAAAGAAAGACTGCTATGAACTGCTGGCTCCATTAATTCCCGCACAGGAACGTTTTGATCCAGTAGAAGTGAAAAATCCGACATACGAAACTGCCTACTGGAGATATGGACTTGTAACGGCAGCTAGATTTGCAATGGAGGCCGGAGAAAATGAGCTTGCACAGCAGTGGGAAAATATAGGGGATAAAATGGCAGAACTTCCGATGGATGGTGGAAAATATCTGTCAATCGAGGGATGTCAGAACAATTTTACGGTTAAAAATATCGATCATCCATCTATGCTTGCAGCATATGGAGTTCTCAGTGATCCAACGGTGGATAAAAAGGTGATGAGAAGAACATTGGAGACCGTACTTGCCAGATGGCAGTATCCAACACTATGGGGATGGGATTTTGCGGTGATGGCAATGACGGCAGCAAGATTATCTGATCCAGGTCTGGCAATGAATATTTTGCTTAGGGATACGCTTAAGAATCAGTATGTTGTGTCCGGACATAATTATCAGAAAACAAGGAAAGATCTTCCTTTGTATCTGCCGGGAAATGGATCGCTCTTGCTGGCAATTGCTTTATTGCTGGCAGGTAGTAAAGATGCAGGTACGAAAAGAGATGGAGTTTTATGCAAGGGATGGAAAATCAGATATGAGGGAATTCATCCATTTCCATTCTAAGCGATAGTGAGAAGTCAATGGGGATTCATATAAAGACAGGAGGGGTCTTATGAACAGGGCAAAGAAAATCAGACGTGTGTGTGCGACAATGGCAGTCTGCATGCTTGGAATGAGCCTGACGGGCTGTGGAAGCAGTGCAGAGGTGAGTACAGAATCAGTCGGAGACGGTTCGACAACAGAACTGTCTTATGCCATGAAGGTTTCAAGTACATGGAATGACAGATATGATTCATTTACTGATCTGCCACTGGCCAAGGAACTAGAAGAAAAGACTGGTAAACAGTTAAATATGGTGCATGTTAAAGATGATACGGCGATGAATCTGATGATAGCATCTGGAGATCTTTCGGATATCATCGGGTTCAATTTTAAGGCAAGTTATCAGGGAGGCGAGCAGAAAGCAGTATCTGATAATATCGTTTATGGAATGACAGAGGACTTCGTAAAACAGTATGCACCGGATTACTGGAATGCAATCAGTGCTGATCCAGAAATCTTAAAGCAGGTCAAAACGCCGGAAGGCTTGATCTTTGGATTCGCTTACATAATCGGTAGTGAGGATGCAAAGACAGGTAAAGGGCTGATTATTCGTGACGATTGGTGTAAGGAACTTGGTATAGATACACCGACGACACCGGATGAATACTATCAGATGTTGAAGCTTTTCAAGGAGAAGAAAGGGGCAGAGGAACCGTTGACTTGTACTGCAGGTGGCCTGAAGGAAATGCTGACCTGTGGTATGCTGACATCTCCATTTGCGCTGCCGACAACGGACTATTATGTAGATAATGGAAAAGTGGTATGTGGCTATGCAAAAAGTGAGTATAAAGAGGTACTGGCATGGCTGAATAAGCTATACAATGAAGGACTGCTTGATCCGAACTTTTCAACGATTGATTCTGCTACAGTGACATCAAATATGTTGACTGGTAAATCAGGTGCATCGGAAGGGGCCGCTGGTTCCTGTCTGAGTTCTTGGCTGACAGCAAATAAGGATGAAGATTATAGTCTTGCCGGAATTACCAGTCTTGTAGCAAAGAAAGGTGATATTCCGATGTATATTCATTACAATAATTCAGTCGCCGGTGGAACAACGGTCATTTCAACTGCATGTAAGGATAAAGTGGCTGCAGCTGAGTATTTGAATTATGGCTATACCGAGGAGGGGCATAACCTGTACAACTATGGTATCGAGGGGACGAATTACACTGTAAATAGTGAAGGTGTACCAGAGTATACGGATCTTGTAACCAATAATCCGGATGGCCTGACACCAGGTTAGGTCTCAGCTGAATATATCATGTCTTATGGAAATGGTCCATTTGTTACCGGAAAATACAGATTGGGACTGACGGATGAGGTAAAGCAGGCATTGAGTCAGTGGTGCGTATCCGATGTTAAGAAATACAAACTTCCTCCGCTTACGATTGCTTCTGATGATATGTCAGAGTATACCAGTCTGAATAGTGATCTGAACACGTATATTCAGGAAATGCTTGTAAAGTTCGTAAAGGGAACTGAAAGTCTGGATGATTTTGATGACTATCTTACAACGCTGAAAAAGATGGGAATGGATCGTGTTATCGAGATTCAGCAGAAAGCTTACGATGAATACGAGAGCAGATAGCTTACGACGAATGCAAGAGCAGATAGATATCTGTGACAGAAGTCTGATTGTAGGCAGATATAGTGGGTGTATGGCAGAAAGATTTTAAAGGGGGAAATTAAATGAAAGGATTGGTCAGAAAAATAACGGGGGTATCGATGGCAGCAGTTGTTCTAAGCATCAGTTTGACTGGATGTGGAGCAAGTAAATCGGAAAGTGCAGATGCGGGAAGTGGTACTAAGACTGATTTTACATATGGAATGACGACTTCATCGGCATGGAGCGACCGGTATGATTCTTATGCAGATCTACCACTGGGCAAAGCATTGCAGGAAAAGACAGGTGTGACGCTAAATATGGTTCATGTTAAGGATAATACGGCGATGAACTTGGTCATTGCATCGGGAGAATTACCTGATATTATTGGATTCAACTTTATAGCAAATTATCAGGGTGGTGAGCAGAAGGCGGTCCAGGATCAGGTCATCTATGGCATGACAGAAGATTTTGTAAAAGAAAATGCACCGGATTACTGGAATGCAATCAGTTCTGATCCGGATATCCTTAAGCAGGTCAAGACTCCTGACGGCCTGATCGCTGGTTTTTCCTTTATTCTCGGAGACGAATTATTAAAGACCGGAAAAGGATTGATCATTCGAGATGACTGGTGCAGAGATCTTGGTATCGAGGAACCACAGACACCGGACGAATATTACAATATGCTGAAGTTATTTAAGGAGAAAGAAGGTGCAGAGGTACCGCTTTCTGTTGCCACAGGAACAATCGAAGAAATGCTTTCCTGTGGTATGATCACATCTCCGTTCGGTCTGCCGACAACAGATAACTACATTGAAAATGGAAAAGTAACGGCAGGATATGCGCAGCCGCAGTATAAAGAAGTATTACAGTGGTTACACAAACTCTATGATGATGGGCTTCTGGATCCCAATTTTTCTACACTCGATTCGGCCACAACGACAGCGAATATTTTGACTGGTAAATGCGGTGCTACTGCGGGTGCGGCTGGATCGGCTCTGGGAACATGGCTTCAGACCAACGACGGGCAGGATTACAGTCTGGCAGGAATCCGTGGACTGGTTGCAAAAAAGGGTGATATTCCAATGTATTCCCACTATAACAACACAGTCACAGGAGGAATAACGGCCATTAGTACATCCTGTGAGGATAAGGCGGCCGCAGCAAAGTTCCTGAATTACGGTTATACGGAGGAAGGCCACACTTTATATAATTTTGGAATCGAAGGAGAGAGCTACACGGAACAGAATGACGAACCGGTATATACGGATCTGATTCTGCACAACCCGGATGGACTTTCGGTTAAGCAGGCACTCTCTGAATATTCACTCGCTTATGGCAATGGACCATTTGTACAGGATAAAGATTATCTGCTTCAGTACTATTCCTATGATGCACAGAAAAAAGCACTTGAGAACTGGTCCGTTTCCGATGTGAAAAATTATAAACTTCCAACGCTGACCATTGCCGCTGACAGTATGTCTGAGTATACCAGCCTGACGAGCGACATCAAGACATACAGACAGGAAATGCTGGTCAAATTTATCAAAGGAACCGAGAGTCTGGACAATTTTGATGAATATCTCGCAACACTTGACAAGATGGGACAGAAACGGGTCATGGAGATTCAACAGGCTGCGTACGAAGAATATCAGAAGAGATAAGGTGGTGCAAATATGGCGAAAAGTAAGAATCATAGCAATTACCTTGGACAAAAAGAAAAATTTTCGGTAAGGGTAAAAAAAGACTGGCACAAGAATAAAGTAGCCTATCTGATGTTCATTCCGATTGCGCTCTTTTATATAATCTTTAAATATAAACCAATGTACGGAATTTTGATCGCATTTAAGAATTTCTCACCTTTGAAAGGAATTCTGGATAGTCCTTGGGCGAGTCATTATGGATTTGAACATTTCCTGTCATTCTTCCAGTCGTATTATTTCTGGCGACTGATCAAGAATACGCTTGTTATCAGCATATCAACACTGATTTTTGGTTTTCCGGTACCAATTATACTGGCGCTGCTGATCAATGAAGTCAAACATAGAAAATATAAATCAATCGTACAGTCACTGGTGTATATACCGCATTTTATCTCCATGGTCGTAATTTGTTCTATGGTGGTCCTGTTCGTATCCAGTGATGGTTTTATTACAAAATTCCTTTCCAGCATTGGTCTGGTCGATGGCTCGGTATCCATGTTGACGAACTCCGCATACTACGTACCGATCTACATTATTTCTGGCATCTGGCAATCGATAGGCTGGGGGTCCATCATTTATCTATCGGCATTGTCAGGGGTTGACCCGGAATTATATGATGCAGCCAAAATTGATGGAGCCAATCACTGGAAATGTATTGTACATGTGACAATTCCGGCAATATTGCCGACGATCATCGTTATGTTCATATTGAAGATCGGTGGAATCATGAGTATCGGTGCAGAAAAAACAATTCTTTTGTATAACTCGGAAATCTATAATACGGCTGATATCATATCGTCATTTGTATACCGAAAAGGTCTTTTGGAATCGAACTGGAGCTATTCAGCAGCTGTTGGATTATTCAATTCAGTCATCAACTTTGGGCTTGTCATAGGAGCAAATAAGATCTGTAAGAAGCTGACTGATATGAGTTTATGGTAAGGGGGAAGTAAAGTGGCTGAAAAGTTAAGAAAATGGCGAAAAAAAGATTTAAGTTACCGGATCTTTATTATATTTGTATATGTTTTTCTGGCATTGGTCGCATTGGCGTGTCTTTATCCACTGTATTACGTAGTTATCGCTTCTATCAGTAACCCGGAAGAACTGATTAAACAGCAGGGGCTGTTGCTGCTTCCAATTAAACCATTTACCCTGCAGGGATATAAGATGGTCTTTCATAATAAACTGGTCCTGAGCGGTTATGGCAACACCATGTTCATTCTGATCACTGGTGTCATGATCAATATGGTCATGACTACGATCGGAGCGTATGTGATTTCTATTCGTGGATTAATGTTCCGGAAACAGCTGACACTATTTATCGTATTTACGATGTATTTTTCTGGTGGCATGATTCCAGCTTATTTAAATGTCAGGGATCTTGGATTGATGAACAGCGTCTGGGCTTTGATTCTGCCGGGCGCAATTGGAACAGGCAATCTGATCATAATGAGAAGTGCATTTATGAGTATACCAGAATCGCTGGTCGATGCGGCAATGATCGATGGAGCTTCCCACTGGACCGTATTTACCAGAATCATGTTGCCACTGAGCAAAGCAACATTGGCTGTTCTTGTATTGTATTATGCAGTCTCTCACTGGAATTCCTGGTTCTCAGCATTAATTTATATCCGATCCAGCAATAAATATCCATTACAGCTGGTTTTAAGGGATATTCTGATCAATAACCAGACAACGGATATGATGGCAGATGTCAGTGATGCCTATTCACCGCAGGTACGACTGGTATTGAAATATGCACTGATCGTGGTCGGTACTGCACCAATTATGTGCATTTACCCATTCGTTCAGAAATACTTCAAAAAGGGTGTACAGCTTGGAGCTGTAAAGGGCTGAGTATAAAAAAGCAGGATGCTGTTGGAATTAGTTTAATAAAAGAGGTGACTATTTTGGGAACTGTGTTCTGGGTCGGAGATTCGACCGTTGCCTACAATGATATAACGACCTATCCGCAGACCGGAATCGGCCAGGTATTTGATCGTTTCCTAAAAAAAGGCTGGCGCGTGGAAAATGCTGCAAAGAATGGAAAGAGCAGTAAAAGCTTTTTTGATGAGGGCTTATTTGAAGAAATAGAAAGGAAAATGGATATTGGAGATTATTTGTTCATCCAGTTTGGTCACAATGACGAAAAGGAAAAGAAAGACCGGCATACGGATCCAGCGACGACTTATCCCCAATATCTAATGAAATATATCACAGCTGCAAGAAGGGCCGGTACGATACCGGTCCTGATTACACCCCTGTCCAGACGGATATTTTATAAGGATGGAAAAATAGAGGACACACATGTAGAATATGCGGCAGCAGTCAGACAACTGGGGGTGCAGGAGCGGATCAAGGTAGTGGATCTGTGTAGAAGCAGTAAAATGTTGTACGAAAGAACGGGAGAGAAGGAAAGTCGACAGTGGTTCATGTATTTTCCGGCGGGGACCTATCATAATTATACAGAAGATATGCGGGACAATACCCACCTGCATTTTACTGGAGCAATCAGGATGGCGGAGCTGATCGCAGAGGAATTAAAGGAATCAACACCGCTGATACTGGACTGGAATTTAGGTGGAGGTGCGTATGGAGGTGCTTATGAGAAAAATTAACCGGGATACCATTTATATGCAGTATCCATCATCCTGGTGGCATGACCAGTGGAGAGAAGAACTCGTGTCAGGCAATGGAAGAACTGGTGCAGGCGTATATGGCGGGGTGAAAACGGAAACAGTTATGATTACCAATCATGCTTTGTGGTATGGAGGATCGGAACAGGTGCTGCCAGATGTGTCCAAAGATTTTCAACAGCTTCGTAGGAAGATGGAAATGGAAGAATTTCAGGAAGCGAGCTGGACGGTTGTCAATGCATTGAAAGAAAAAGGATACCGGACCAGATTGCAAGCATTTTTACCACTGGCAGATCTGACTATAACGTATGGAAATAATAAAGGGTTTACCCATTACAGAAGAGGAATTCAGATGGATACCGGCGAAGTCTGGAGTGAGTGGATGGAGGGAGATGCCACATTTTCTTCAGAACTGTTTGTTTCAAGGGCAGAGGATCTGATCATTAAGAGAATCCGGTGTGAACATTCAAAACTATGTCTGCAACTCCATCTGGATCAGCATAGGAACCAGGGGTCGCGAGTAAGGCCGGATGTGTATCAGCATATTACAGATACGAAAGAATGCAGGGTTCAGGGAGAGTATCTGATATATACAGCAAAAAATGACGATGGAAAGGATTATGGTGCACTCGTGCGCGTACTGGCACCCGAAGGATGTCGAAAAGAAATCGCAGATGGAATGGAAATTACAGGCTGCAGCAAGGTAATACTTGTTGCAGCTGTTTTTGTAAAAGAGAATAAAGAAAAGGGAATACAAGGGTGTATCAGCAGGCTTGCAACGTTTCAAGGGACTTACGAGAGTTATCTGCGGGCACATATCGTTTTACATAGGAATTTGTACAGAAGCTGTGATATTTCATTTTGTAGTGCGGGGAGACATGGAAATGAAGAACTGCTACTGGAAGCTTACAGGAATAGGCAGACACCGGAACTTATAGAAAAAATGTGGAGATATGGCAGGTATGTATTTATCAGTGGAACCTGTGAAGATGGAAGTCCTTTTCCACTCTATGGTCTGTGGGGTGGGGATTACCGGTTGCGATGGTGCCATAATATGGCAAATGAAAATATCCAGATGATCTACTGGCACACGTTTACTGGCAATCTACTTCCATTACACAAGCCGTTTTTCAGATATAATAACAGTAAAATGGATGTGTTTCGTGATAATGCAGCTAAAATATTTGGAATGAAAGGCATCTGGGTGACGCCTGGAACAACACCAGATATTTCAGCACCCAATCAGATCGTTCCCGTTATTATGAACTGGACCGGAGCTGGAGGGTGGCTGGCTCAACACTATTACCGGTACCATCTGTATGAAAGAGATCCGAAATATTTGTGTAGGGAATTATTACCGTTCATGAGGGAAATCGCTGCTTTTTATCAATCATTTCTTTGTTATGACAAGAATGGAATGATACGCATCTACCCAAGTGTGTCACCCGAAAACACACCGGAAAATTTTATGCCAGAGGACAGAAATGCACCGCATCCAATGCCAACAACTGTGAATGCGACCATTGATCTTGCAATTGTAAAAGAGGTATTTACAAATATGTGTGAGATCGCAGAAAAGGAACATTGTATGCAGGAAGAATTACCTGCCTACCGCTATATCCTGCAGGCAATTCCGTCCTATCAAAGAAATGAGCAGGGGGCAGTTAGAGAGTGGCAGGATGACCGGTTCAAAGATCGGTATGATCATCGTCATTTGTCGCATATTTATCCGGTATTTCCAGGACAGGAAGTAAATCAGATTCATGAAAAGGAATTGCTCCCAGCATTTGAAAAAGCCGTAAAACTAAGAAAGATTGAATCACAGACAGGCTGGTCACTGGCACATATGGCAGCAATCTATGCAAGATTTGAAAAGGGCAACACATCGATGAAATGTCTTGACCAGCTGGCAAGATCCTGTCTGCTGTCTAATTTCTTTACGCTGCATAATGACTGGCGGCAGATGGATATTACGTTGTCCATGGATCCATCACCAGTTCAGTTGGACGCATTGATGGGATATGTAAATGCAGTGCAGGAAATGCTTTTGTATTCATCAAAAGATCTGCTCAAACTTCTGCCAGCATTACCAGATATCTTAAATCGCGGGTCAGTGAAGCATTTACGATATACCTGTGGCTTTGTCAGTATGCAATGGAATAAAAAAAGAATGGAATTTGCGGCGGAAATACGGGCGATCAGAGAGCAGAAACTATTCTTAAAACTGCCACAGATCGCAGATCATGATTCATTTATCTGTCAAAATTGTGAGATCAAAAAAAAGGATCAGATTTATCAGCTCACCATGCAGAAAGATGGAATTTTAAAAATTCAGCAGACGAAGTAAAATTTTATGGTTGACCCTGCATACCTTGCGCTTATAATAGTATAGTAAAGATAGAAGACAGACAGCGGGGTAAAATTATGAGTGGAGACCGTTATAGGTCAGAAAGAATTCTTTCAGGACTGGATCAGACATATCCGGAAACTTTCGACAGGCTGGAACAGGTGTTGGAAGAAAATGTATTTGAAATTGCGAAAATAGAAAATGGCAACTATTATGTTGCATATATGATGAATGATGCTCTGGAAAGCTATCTGGTCTTTCAGAATACTGTGATTATTGGAAAATACGATAAAGAGCAGACACAAAAGACGCATGCGACTATTTCTAAGCAGGAGCGAAAACCAGGGTACGTGCTGGCTGTACGGCAGGCAGATGGCAACACATTTACCATGTGGTTCGATGAACTTGTTATGGAAAATCATGCTTACCAGTATCATAATATCGGACATTACTGGGTAGAAGGGGATGAATTCCTAAGACAGCTCGTATATCGGCTTGGTATCATCCAGGATAAATATCTGTATTTTAACGAGAGGTTCTGCAATCAGGCAGAGGAAGCGCTACTTCCTGTTAATGGATTTGGACCACTGCTGGCATATGTTTATGTGCCATGGAACGCGGAAGAAGAATATCCATCGACAAACCAGGGAATAAAGGCATTTTTAACGATTGCAGAGGCCGCAAAGGATGACCTGCTCTGCAAATATATTCGAAAATATCAGAAAAAGCAGACAACGAGAATGCAGAAAAAAATTACACATATGTTAAAAGAGTATCGGCATATTGGAGTCTTGAAAGAGCTTCAGAGCCGGATAGAACAGGCTTCTATCCCGTATGATGTCAGAAGCTTTGGAGAAAAGAAAGATGCATTTTTAGCCTGGTGCAGGGAGTATCTGCAGACACACTGTCAGGATGAGATAAGGGAGAAAAAAATTCGGATTCTGGAGGAACAGCCATTTACGATGTGGGAAGGACCTTTCCGGTTCCGTTTTCACTTCGTCAGATATGAAAGAGAGAAAATGCGTCGGCAGGATGTGATCGTACAGAATCGGGAAACTCTCGAGATGGTCATTAAGAACGATGAAGTCACAGAACAGGAAAAGAAGGTATTCGAGGAAAGTGTAACAAAGATCTGCAGTATGTTATAAATGAAAGTGCATTGCATTACTGTAGATGAAAAGCATTGTATTTAATTGAGCAAGGATAGAAAAGACCTGTGTCAGCAGAGTCCCTGAAATGTGGGAACCCTGCATGGCACAGTTTTTTTTTGATGGGTGGCGTTAGGTGGTGGTTAAAGAGCCTTTCAGGTCTGGATTCATTTGTAATCGGGCAGTTGAATGGTCATGTTAAAATCCCAGTTTCCGTCGAATGATACTGATTCTCCAGAAGATTTGCGATCCATGCATGCAAGTGTATACTGTGTAAGCATTTCTGGAAGAAATGTGTCCACGGAATCATATTGTTCTTTCATATAATTATCATATGCGGGAACAACGGCAAGTATAAGGCGGTCGGAGCCAAGTCGTGCAATGGAATTGATGTTCACAGTTGGCCATTCAGCGGTACATTTATTCAGTATGGTCAGATTCTTAAGTGTTTCCCAACTGTCATAATTGTCGATACTGATGCCAAGATAAAGTGCTTCTTTTTTGTCAGGGCCAAAGGTATGAATACCGACATTATCAATATAACAGCCAGGATAGCTGGCTCCAATAGGAATATGAAGACTTCCGGGTTCAATGGTATAGACATCTGTATTATTGGTGTTATATGTTTCGCAGGGACTAAAGGCGTCATCATCTGCAAGTGGGCTGTCAGTAAGCATTTCTGCCAGCGATGGATACTGGGACCCAATATCGGTAAGAGAAAGCTGATAATCAGAATAATTCTGTAAATGCAGGCTGATGTCCCGTCCATTCAGATTCAAGTCATCTGTCAGAACATACTGAATTTCCAAAACAGCTTCATCAGCAACAGAGGCGTCATCAATTCGGTGTTCACGAAAACTCTTCGTCTGGGTACACTTCTGTCCATCAACGAAAAGATTGATAGTCTGAAATGACTGTCCGCCAAGAAAACTAAAGGATTCTTTTTCGTTCTGGTAGAGAACTACCGTCCTGACTTTTTATCCGAATCTGAAAAGTCAGTTCATGATCAGTTGCATAAGCTTTTTCACAGGTGACAGACAATCCGCCATTTTTCTGAGTGGGAGTCGTTATCTTCTGCAACTGATCGCTACGAATCAGATCAAGAGAACCGTTAGAGTGATGACTCTGCAGATGATAGTAGCCAATGATCTTTGTATAGGCAAATATGCTGATACAGGAGAGTACGACAAGGACAGCAGCGATAATCAGTGTTTTTGCTGCAAAGAATCTTCTCTTATGCAAATGTGCATTGGTTCCAGACAAATCTATAGAAGCAGAATCATCTGTAACATTTGAATCCATTATAATAATATTTGAATCAGTTGAGCCAGGCGTGTTAGCAGGCTGGTCAGAAATGGAATCTTGCTCCGAATTCTGATAGGAGAGTACTGCGTTTCTCCAGTCCGCCGGAGTCGATATGAAATCAAATTCAGATAAGTTCTTCATAATTAGCACCTCCAAACCCAGATTTTATAAGTTTCTTCTTTAACAGGGAACGTCCACGGGACAATTGGGATTTGACGGTTCCGGGAGATTTAGAGAGAAGCTGGGAAATTTCTGTAACTTTAAGTTCTTCATAGTAATAGAGATAGAGTATTTGCCGGTATTTTAAGGGCAGAGACAGAACCTGTACAAGGAGCTGGGGATCATGGGGGGAGCAGAGAGCCTGCTTTTCTGGAGAGTGGGCAATCAGGGCGTCGACCATGGAACGAACAGAGTCACTGGAAGATAGAAAAACGATATTCTTTTTCCAGTATTGTTTGATGTAATCGAGACTGGTCGTAACGGAGACACGGATCAGCCAGGCCTTCAGATAGGAGGTCGTTGTAAAGTCAATATCGGACATGTAGAGCTTTAGAAAGACCTGCTGATAGCAGTCTTTTGCATCTTCAAAATTTCCACAGTGCAGAGCCCAGATTCGTGTCACAGTATCGGAAAAATCATTGACAACGGATTCATAAGACAGACCAGCGTAGAGACGTTGTTTTACCATTATAGTTCTCCTTTCATAGTTTCTAAAAAGACCCTGAAAAATGTGGGAAGAAAGAGTATATTTTTCAGCCTTCTGCATCCAAAACGAGTGAAAACTTAAAATGGTTGCAGTTGACAGCGATTTCCAGATAAAAATAATCATGAAATGATGCTTATTTCATTTTCGTAATTGTATAAGTTAAGTTTAACTTGGAATACACCAATTTGCAAAAAAATGATGTTTCAAAAATATAATATTTCAAAATATGATACTACAAAAAGAGCAGAAACGATGTCTGTGAATACTTGCATTTTATGACAAATTATGTCGGAATTTGTTGACAACAAATGTGCTGTTCGATAAAATTTTAATATACAAATGGTAAAAGTAACCAAACCAGGACAGGGGGAGATGGCGGAAAAGTATGGAGAACAGTTGGAAGGTCGGGCAGTTTACATTTGACTCAGAAGAAGAATATAAGAAGGCAAAAAATGATTGGGAACAGATCAGCAAAATGATTGAGGGCGTGGATATCAGTAAGCCAGCGACGGCCAGAAAACTCTATCAAATGATCCGCAGGTGAGATACTGTGGGTACAGGCAGAAACAAAAAAAGGAACAGAAAATGCAACAGTACAGGAAAAAAGGGTTGAAGTGACGACGGCAAAAGCTGAACATATCAAGGATGATACACCGGTGACCGGTGAAAAAGTACAGCCTCGTCTGATGCTGTGGATGGGAATCTTTTTGTCCGGAATCTGCCTGTTCTTAAGTGATGGAAAAAGAAGTCCCGAAAGCGCGGACGTGAAAATTAATATTTGTCAGACACAGTACTTATGATATAATCATTATAAATACTGGAAAAGGCTGGGCGATAAGCTGATTCAGAACTTATGCCCGGCTTTTTTTAACTGTTGATATAGGTATGACGAACTAAGAAGGAGAGTGTATATGGAGGGAAAGAAAGCTGGACAGACAGAACACAAAAAGAGAGGGACTGTCGGGAAAATTATCACATGTCTTGCCATGATCATAATGGGAGGTGCATGTGGATTCTTTGGAATGATGCAGGCGGAAAGAATGTTTGATGGAAATGAAAAGAAGCCGGCAGCATGGCTGATGATCGCGTCAATTCTGATTTTATTTTATGTATCTGCATATCTGCAGATTGTGATTCATGAAGGTGGACATCTCATCTTTGGATTGCTGTGCGGGTACCATTTTGTATCATTTCGAGTTGGTAGTTTTATGTGGATCAAAAAGGATGGAAAAATCCAATTAAAAAGATATTCTCTTATGGGAACAGGCGGACAATGTCTGATGATGCCACCATCTCCATATCGTGAGAATTTTCCAGTTATGTTATATAACATGGGAGGCAGCATTACAAATCTAATCGTGGCAGGGATCTTCCTTTTGATGAACCAGTTCCTGCACTTAAATTTTGTACTGGCTATTTTTGCTATGTGCATGGGGATTATAGGAATCATCTACGCGATGCTGAATGGGATTCCAATGAGCAGTGGACCTGTCAATAACGATGGTTATAATGCTCTGCATTTGGGAAAATCTCAATATGAGAAATGGGGATTCTGGATGCAGCTTAATATCAATGCACTGTTAAATAAAGGGATGCGTCTGAAGGAGATGCCGATGGAATGGTTTCAGATTCCAGAAGGTGCTGATCCGGAAAGTTCTATGATCGCAAGTGTACAGCTCATGGAAATGTCCCGCTTTATTGATTGTCACCAGTTTGACAGAGCAGCGGAACTTGGAAATCAGATCATGATAAATACGCATTTAGCACCAGTCTTAAAGTCTTCAGTAGCATCAGAGATGATTGTAATGGAACTGCTTGGCGAGAACAGAAAGGAGCGGATCGAAGAACTTATGACAAAAGAATTTAAAGGTTATGAAAAGGCAATGAAAAAGCATTTATCGTTGATTCGGATGCAGTATGCGTATGAACTTTTTCAGAATAATGATGAAAAAGCAGCTCAGGAAAAATGGAAACTCTTTGACAAAATGAAAGAGACCTATCCAAGTGAAGGCGATAAAAAGAGTGAATGCGAACTGATGGAATATATCAGAAATTACTATGATAGTAAAAGGAAGACACAAGCTGTCATGCAGGAGGCTTAAATTAATAAGAAAGACAGAAGAAAGACAGAAGAAATACAGAAGAAAGACAGAATAAGAATAAAGTCGGAATGAGAATAAAGTTGGGATTAAGACAGGATTAAGACAGGGTTAAGACAGGATAAATGCAGGTTACAGATAAAATTTTTATAAGTACGTCTGACAGATTATAATTTCCAATATAGTGTAAAGACTATAGATATTTACAGGATAGTCTGCACAAAAGATACAAAAAGAGAAAGCATAGTAATGTAGGGTGAGTATGAAAAAGAAAATTGTTTTGATGATGCTTCTGGCGATTGTACTGATAATGGCCGGATGCGGGAAAAAAGCGGTACAGACCTCGGAACAGGTATCTGCGGATGCATCAGAAGTGGTAACGGATTCTGTAACGGATCTGAATGGGCAGGAAAACCAGAATAGCGATGACAGCAGAGAAAATCTTGAGGCGGGGCAGGACGCAAGCAGGAGCACACAACCGATTGAGGTCAGTATGGTCATGGTCGGAGACATTCTGGCGCATGAAGGCGTATATAACAGCGGTCTGCAGGAAGATGGAACTTATCAGTTCGATCATTTATTTGCCAATGTGAAAAAAGAAGTTGCGGGTGCAGATATTGCCATTGCAAATCAGGAGACAATACTTGGTGGAACCCAGCTTGGACTCAGTGGATATCCGTGTTTTAACAGTCCCTGTGAAATGGCGGACTCTTTGGTAAGTGCAGGATTTGACATTGTATGTCATGCAACAAATCATGCGTTGGACAAGGGGCTGGAGGGCGTAGAAAATTGTCTGCAGTATTGGAAGAGCAGATATCCGCAAATGGCAGTACTTGGCCTAAATGAGACCGAAGAGGATGTAGAAAATATTTATATCTATGAAAAGGAAGGATTTCGCATCGCGTTCTTAAATTATACGTATGGAACCAATGGAATTCCAATTCCAGAATCAAAGCCATATCTTGTAAATGTGCTCAGTGATGAAAGAGTGACAAAAGATGTGACAAAGGCAAAGAAGATGGCTGATTTTGTAGTGGTACTGCCGCACTGGGGAACTGAGTATGTGACAACAACAGACAGCAGCCAGAAGCATTATACCGATCTGTTTTTACAACTGGGTGTCGATCTGGTCATCGGAACTCATCCACATGTAATTGAACCTGTGGAAATGTTGCAGAGGGAGGATGGACATCAGATGCTGGTCTATTATTCACTGGGGAATTTTGTATCGAACCAGGATATGTCTTCAACGATGGTAGGAGCGATGGCGCAGGTTACAGTTTGTAAGGATCAGGACAGAGTCTACATTGAAAATTACCGGATTCAGCCACTAATTACACATAAAGTGTTTGGTAGAAATGCGATAACAACATATAAAATACAGGATTATACGGAAGAACTGGCGGCACAGAATCGGATCCATGCAGATGCAGCAGGACAGGATTTCTCGCTACAGTACTGTAAAACACTGTGCAGACAGGTATTTGGAAGTCTGTATAGAGAAGATGAAAAATAGAATAAATAAAGTATAAATTGTAAGTAAGAATAAAATAGTAAATACGAAAGAAGCATTGATACGGTCAGGAGGATTGAGATGTTATATATCAAAAAAGATGAAATGATACAGGTGATGCAGCAGGGGCTGGAAAAGGCTGGATGCGATAAAGAAAGAGCTGCCAAGATCGCAAGGATCATTACGGAAAATACCATGGATGGAAGTGCAACACATGGAGCGAACAGATTTCCAAGGTTGGTAGACGAGATCAAAACAGGTGTAGTCTGCTTGGATGGAAAGATGACAAAGGTTTCAGGCTTTGGAGGGTTAGAGGTCTGGGATGGTGGCTTTGGCTTTGGGGTGTTGAATGCGGATGCAGCAATGAATCGTGCGGTTGAACTTGCAAAGACACATGGAATAGGATGTGTATCATTACGTCATTCGAATCACTGGATGCGTCCGGGGCGCTATGGATGGAAAGCGGCAGAAGCCGGTATGATCGGTATCTGTTGGAGCAATACAAGTGGAAATATGCCAGTCTGGGGTGCGAAAGATGTACGAATGGGAAATAATCCAATCGTTATGGCTGTTCCAAGTGCGAATGGTCCAGTGATGGTAGATATGGCCATGAGTCAGTTCTCAAATGGAAAGATGGAAGTCGCAAAGCAGAAAGGCGAACAGATGCCTATGCCATGTGGCTGGGATGAAGATGGAGAGCTGACGACGGATCCAGAGACTGTGCTAAAGACCAAGAGACTGATTCAGACAGGTTACTGGAAAGGTAGTGCATTTGCAATGATCATGGATATGGCATGTGTGGCCAGCAGTCTCGGTATGAGTACGCCTGTGATCGATGAGGTCAAGAGAGAAAAGGGTACAGAAACAGGCCATTCGCAAATGTTCATTGCCATAAACTGTGCAGCTGTTGCAGATCGAGAGCAGGCAGATCAGCTTCTTATGGAAGCACAGCAGGCTTATCTTGCCAGTGAACCGGATGGCTCAGGAACACAGATCAGAATTCCTGGTCAGACCGTTTTATCGAAACGTGCTCAGGCAGAGAAGGATGGTGTTCCAGTGCTTGAGACGACTTGGGAAAAAATCCAGGAACGTGCGTAATGTATTAAGGTATGGAAAAGTAGTGTTTAGCAGTGCCTCAAAGCAGGAATACGGGGCTAATCCTTTTTATAATAAATGGAATTAAGAGAGAAGAAGAGGTATTCAGTGTAAAAGTCTGAAGACCTCTTTTTTGTATTAAAGTAGTATTTTATGCGTTGATATGAAAGATGAAGGCGGCGTATAATATTGAGTAAAGAAGACAAATTATACAGGCTGAACCAAGGGGAGAAAGACTGGATTAAATTTCATATGGCAGTTAACTGATATATATTCTGGTCAGATGATTAAAGAGTAACTGGAACTAGATTAAATCAAACAAGTGAATAAGGATCAGAGGGGAGTCACACAAATGGTAGATTACAGCAGTATACATTTTGGAACTGATTATTATCCAGAGCACTGGCCAAAAGAACGCTGGGAAACAGATGCCAGGTTAATGAAAGCAATGGGGATTAAGGTAGTGCGTATGGCTGAATTTTCCTGGCATAAGATGGAGCCACAGGAAGGAGCATATTGTTTTGACTGGTTGGAGGACATTCTGGCCATTTTAGAAAAGTATGGCATAAAAGCTATTCTAGGAACGCCTACAGCAGCACCACCGGCATGGTTGGTCAATAAGTATCCTGATATTTTACCTGTGGATAAACAGGGAATTACCCGTGGTTTTGGTGGAAGGCATCATGATTGCCAATCAAATCAGAATTACCGACGTTACATTGCGAAGATCGTAACAGCTATGGCGGATCAGTTTGCCACCAATCCGAATGTAATTGGGTGGCAGATCGACAATGAACTTGGCAACAGTCACCAGGATCTTTGTATGTGTGACTCTTGTAGAACTGCTTATCAGAAGTGGTTAAAGAAAAAATATGGATCGATAGATGTCTTAAATAAAGCCTGGGGAACATACTTCTGGAGCCAGGAATATAATTCTTTTGAGGAGATTTTTACACCGAAAATAACAGCAGCAGGCGAGAATCCATCAGCAATGCTGGATTGGAAATGTTTTTGCTCAGATTTGATCGTTGATTTCCAGCAAATGCAAATCAATATTATTAGGGAAAAATGTCCAAATCATTTTATTACCCATAATTTTATGGGATTTTCAGACGTTGTTGACTATTTTGATCTGGGTGAAAAACTGGATTTTGTATCTCATGATCAATATCCGGGGCTGTCAGTAACCACAAAGAATTATGAATTATCCGCAGGGCTTGATTTAATGAGAGGAATCAAAGGCCAGACTTATTGGATCATGGAACAGCAGGCAGGTATTACGGGATGGCAGACGATGGGGAGAAATCCAGCGCCGGGGCAGTTATCTACATGGGCATTTCAATCAATTGCGCATGGTGCTGATAGTATTGTATTTTTCAGGTGGAGAACCTGTACAGCGGGAACAGAGCAGTACTGGCATGGAATATTGCCTCATAGCGGTAATCCGGGAAGAAGATATTTCGAATTACAGAAGTTGATTGAGAAAATGAATCCATATATGGATGAAATGAAAAATAGTATGCCTCGTTGTGAGGTAGCAATAGTCTTTTCATATAGGCAGGACTTTGCGATACATATTCAACCGCAACATCCGGAATTAAAATATATTGAGCAACTGACTAAGTATTACGAGGCACTGTATAAAAATAATATTCCTGTTGATTTTATTCAGGATGATGCAGACTTTACAAAGTATAAATTAGTTATTGCACCCCTACAGTATCTTATGAATCCTAAGCTTGAGAAAAGGTATTTTGACTACGTAGAGCAGGGCGGCCATCTGATATTAACAATGCGTACAGGAGTAAAAGATCCTCATAATATCTGTATGTCTGACAGAGAACTTCCTGGAAAGCTGGGAGATCTATGTGGAATTGAGGTATTGGAGTATGATTGTCTTAATGATGCGCAGGTAAAAGTTCGCTGGTCCCAAAAAGAACTCGTCGGTAATAAATGGGCTGATATCATAACATTAAAGAAGGCAGCGGTACTTGCAACCTATGGAAGTGAATTCTATGCTGGAAGTGCATGTATAACGGAAAACAACTATGGTGCAGGAAAAGCATACTATGTGGGGACTGAACCAGAAAGAGAATTGATGAAAATCTTTATGGAGTATGTGGTCAAAGGAGCAAATATCAGTAGTCTTGGCAGATCGGATGATGGAGTAGAATTAATGATTCGGGAAGACGATTGCAATCAATGGATATTTGTGATGAATTATGGAAGCAATGCATCATCCTATCAGGTGCCAGATGGGTATGAATTGGTAATTGGGGAAAAAGTCGGGGTCCTACAAGGGTATGAATCTCACTTATATGTCAGGAGAAAAGCAGAGGGAGCAGTGTGATATGGCATATTTATTTGTACATTTTCGTGAAACAGATAGTGTAGAAGGGGAACAAATCTATTTTTCAGTAAGCAGAGATGGATTTCATTGGAAAATGGTCAATAGTGGAAAAGCTGTAATAAAAGCTGACAAAGGAGATTTGGGCGTCCGGGATATTGTGATAACTAGGACAAGAGATAGTCAATTTGTTATGATGGCTACAGATCTTGCACTTAGAAGAAATGAAGCAACAAAGTATGAAGGAAGCATCAAAACGGCGTTTCAGAAGGGAAGCAAATCTCTGGCGATGTGGAAGTCGGAGGATCTGATTCACTGGTCAGAAGAAATTCTGGTGGATTTAAGTGATAATCATTTAGGATGTTTATGGGCACCAGGTATTTTCTATGATAATAAAAAGGATGAGTATTTCATACATTGGGCATCCACGGAAAAGGAAGATAACTATGCAGGACTTTCTATATACTGCTCTACAACAAAAGATTTTGAAACTTTTTCAAAACCAAGATTGTTCTATAAAAAGAAGGATAGTGAAACGCTGGATTCCTGTATCTGCTATGAAAATGGGACATACCACTTTTTTGTAAAAAGTTCTGAAAATCCCAAGGCAGTAATTCATATGACTTCATCTGCTTTAATGGGGAAATATGTCAGAGATGAGGAATTTGATATACAAATGAATCAGTTATATGATAGGAAGGCTTATGAAGCACCAGCAATCTTTGTGGCAGGGGATCACAAACCATATCTGCTGATGGATTATTACGGATGTGAAAAGAGAGAAGACCAGGGATATGTACCATTTGCAATTGAAGGCCTGAAAGCACCTAAACTTAAGATGGTAAAAGATAAATTTTATTTCCCATACGGATTTAAACATGGTGTTGTAATCGAAATTACAGAGGGAGAATATGATAAAGTACTGAAATGGAACAAATGGAACTGTTTTGCTATTAATTCATAGAACCACATGAGAGAAAAAGAGGTCTTCAGAGTAAAAGTCTGAAGACCTCTTTTTTTGTATGTAGTAGTTTTTATAGTCATGCAGAAAGAGAAGAATTCTCGAATATTGGAATTCTGAAATATGTAATTCCTAAAATATGAAATTCCTGAAATATGAATTTCTCAGAACATGGATCTTCTCAAATATAGAAGTCAGTAATACTGGTCGAGGGGGTGCGCCTGTAGTTACTGCTTTGTGTTACGCGATGCATGAGAGGATGTATTAGTAGAGACCAGTCTATGCCTGAAATTAACAAGGTAATTTGCAATTTGGTCAGGGGATTCCTGCATATTGTTTTGCACCCAGTAATCAAAAATTCCAGTAAATCCATTCAGCATAAAACGATACATCATTTGTTTGTCCTCGGTATTACAGACAGGATCGTAAATTTGATTAAAAGAATTAATGGTCTTTGATAAAAATCTGGAATCTCCATTCGGGCTCATGAGTAACACCCATTCATTTCTATTTTGATATAAAAGATGGCACATAAGGGTAGTAAGTGCATCAATATCATTCGGATTTTTTTGGATAGCAGTTTTAATATCTGCAAGCATTTCATTCCCTATAATTGAAAGAAGATCATATTGATTTTCATAATAACGATAAAAAGTAGCTCGATTAATGCCAGCCAGATCACAGAGTTCTTTGACTGTTATTTTTTCAATCGATTTATAACCTAATAATTGAAAAAAGGACGTGCGAATAGCCTGTTTGGTATAACGGATTCTTGCATCAGTCATCATTTTTTCTCCTTTCTAAAAGTTGTAACTGCAAATTATATATGCGCTAAGCAACATATTTTCACAGAGTGTTGTGTATGTATCATTTCGCAAAGAGATGATGTTGTTCCATCAACTTTACCATAGTATACTCGGGCATGCAACATGTGTTTAATAAGTGGCATGTATGAAGTTAGGAGGCAAAAGAAATGAATTTAGAAAAAGGGCAAATAATCGTGTTAGCAATAATATATATTGCTTATTTATGCTGGGTCATGTTTGGTGGAATGAGAAAAAAGAAAGTTAATCTTAGAATGTATGTGATTATGACAGTACTGCTGATCTATGGATTGGTGAAGGAATATACGGGAGTTCACTCGACTGCTGAAATTATAAATATAGTAGGTATTCTTTTCATAGGTTTCATAAAAGGAATTTATCTGGGACATAAAAAGATTGTAGAAAAAGAAAACGATGTATGGTATATACATCACGATGGTAAATATATTCTTATCTGGATTGCATTCTTTGCATTGAAAGTGATTTTCACGCAGGGGCTAAAAATGGGAATGCAGGCAGAAATTCCTTTATGGCATATGATATTATATTTCTCATTTTATTATCCATGGAGAACAATTAATATCTTCTGGGCAAATCCCAATATGAGAAAAGAAGTATTAGGTTAATAATACGAAAATGTTATACTGCTTTATCGCAGATCAAGAAGGGAACAAAGACGTAGTGGTTTTACCGGAGTAAATAGTAACGTATATGATATATTTTTTGAGGAAAAAGAATGTAATGTACATAAATTATGAGAAATGAACACTCATCTCCCAATTGCAAGGTGCAAGTATGGTCTTGTGTTGTCAGATGTTGTAGTAGTCTTACTGGACTCTATAGCATCTTTTAATAAATCGAATTTTATCGAGTAGTCATAATAGCAGTCATAAATATGCCGGATTAAATGGTAATTCGTACGTCTTTTTTGAATATAGATTGCTTTCTTTCTAAAGTAATGTTATTCTGATATGGTCAATAAATTGACTATTATAGAAGGCGGTAACTATGACGAAAAATGATAAAAAGAATGCTTATCTATACTGTAAATTCAGAGATGAGCAGTTTGCTCTTTATGATAAATATGCTAAGAAAAACGGAATGCTTATGAATACATTGCTTGTCCTAAATGTTTTGTATTATGCAAAGGAAGGCATGACACAAAGGGATATATGTGAACGAACATTTAATTCCAAGCAAACAGTTAATCTGATTACCAAAAAGCTTCTTAAAGACAAATATATTTTGGTAGAAGAGGATCCGAAAGACAAAAGGAATAAGATTCTCTTACTGACTGATGCAGGTAGAGAGTACTGCAAAAAGCCAGTCGTACATATTACGCAGGCAGAAGATAGGGCCATGGCAATGTTCACAGCGAAAGAACAGGAACAACTTATTAATCTTTCAAGAAGATTTACGAAGAATCTGACGGAACTGATGAATGAAAGTGAGGATCAAGATGATTATTAATACAGGAGGAAGAACGGATACAGTTCAGTATTATACAGATTGGCTTCTCAAAAGGTTTGAGGAAGGTTATGTGTATTCTAGAAATCCGTTATTCCCAAACAAAGTGACAAAATATGAACTAACTCCAGATAAAGTGGATTGTGTTGAGTTCTGCTCCAAGAACTATGCGCCAATTCTCAAAGATCTCCACCTGATTACAGACAGGTTTCATACGCATTTTAACTATACGATCACAGCATATGGGAGAGATATAGAACCAGGTGTTCCGTGTATTGAAGATAGTATTTTAACATTAAAAAAACTATCACGAATTGTAGGTAAGAAAAGACTTGTATGGAGATATGATCCAGTTCTACTGACAGAAAAGTACACAATAGAAAGACATTTACAGACATTTGATAAGATGGCAAAAGAAATTGCACCTTATGTAGACAGATGTATATTTAGTTTTGTCGAGATGTATAAAAAGCTGGACACGAACATGCCTGAATTGATTTCTATGACAGATATAGATAAAGAGAGATTAGCAAAAGGTCTTGGAGAAATAGCAGCTAAGAATGGCTTATATATACAGACATGTGGAACGAATGGTGACTATTCACAATATGGTATTCATTCATCGGGATGTATGACACTTGAAATATTAGGGGACGCCAATGATATAGAATTCAGAGATTTAAAGCATAAAGGTATGCGACAAGGCTGTCATTGTATGGAGAGCAGAGATATTGGTGCATATGACACATGTATGAATGGCTGTAAGTATTGTTATGCCAATAAGAAACCTGCAAAAGCATTTGAAAATTATAAATATCATAATCCGGAATCACCATTATTACTTGGAAATATCAAAGATACAGATACAATTCAACAAGGGGTACAGAAGAGCTTTTTGAAAAAATAAATATAGATAGAAAGATGCTGACTTAAAGAGAGGTAGAAATATGGAATTAGATGAAGCAATTAAAAAAAGAAGAGTAACCAGAGAATTTTCAAATAGGGAAGTTGAGTACGAAAGTATTGAAGCTATGCTTGATGCTGCAACGATGGCACCAACCTGTAATCATTTAAAACAATGGGATTTCGTTGTTATTGATGATCAAATCAAAAAGAGTTTTATAGCACAGAGTTTAACAAATTATTCAGCAAATCCAGCAAAGCCTAAGAATCCATATGAAGATATGTGTAAGTATGCATTTCCGAGACAGCAGTCCATGATTGAAGAAGCTAAAGTATTGATTCTGCCAATCATAAAAGAGAACTCGTTATATAATACAAAGAATATGTTCGGATTTATGCATCTTGCGGATACTTGGTGCGCGATAGAAAATATATTTTTAAAAGCTACTGATTTAGGATTAGCTTGTTCGATGCATGTGCCAAGTATGGAGGAGCAGAGAGGTATTTTCCAAATCATAGATTGTAAAGGTGGTTATGCACTTCCCTGTATCATAGGAGTTGGCTATCCAAGTGATACAGCCTATTATCCGGAAGAAGTAGAGTACGATAAGAAAAGAATTCATAGAAATATGTGGTAAATGTGATGAAATTCAGTGAAGTAATAAATCATAGAAATACAAGTAGAAAATAAGAAATCGGCAAAGAAGGGAAAATTATATGCCTGAATTACCAGAAGTTGAAATAATAAAAAGAATTATTGAACCGCAGATAATGGGTCAAAAAATCGAAGCAGTAGATATAAGAAACACACAAATCATTGCACATCCAGATGCTACTATATTTAAAGAAGCTCTGACTGGAAAGGTGATTAAACATATGAGTCGAAGAGGGAAATTCTTAACTTTACATATGGAAAATGAAGACCGGTTGGTCTTGCATCTTCGTATGACAGGCCAGTTGCTTGTTATGCCTGCTGTAAATGAGATAGAAAAACATACACATTTAATTCTCACATTATCGGGTGGAGATCAGATCAGGTATATAGATGTTCGTAGATTTGGTCGATTTTGGTATCTCAATAAGGATGAAGAAGACGATTGCACAGGACAGAATAAGCTTGGAATAGAACCAACAGATCCGAGATTAACACCATTGTTCCTTAAAATAAAACTTGGGAAAAGAAAGAAGCCTATCAAAGAAATGCTTCATGATCAGACGATAATTGCTGGAATTGGTAATATCTATTCGGATGAAATATTATATGCTGCAGAAATATATCCAGGGAAAAAGTGTTTAGATTTAGACGATGACGAATGGATGAAGTTGAGTGAAAAAATTCCAGAAATTATTACGTGGGGAATTGATACCAATGAAATGACACCAGAGGAATATTTGGAAGGAAAGGGAAAAGAATATAGCAATATTCCAAATCTCAAAGCTTACGGGCAGGTAGGAAAGCCCTGCTCTCATTGTGGTGCAATCATGGAAAAGATAACGGTTGGAGGACGAAGTAGCACATACTGTCCGCTGTGCCAGAAACCAGTGCCAGAGAAATAAGTTACGAATAAGTGATTTCTGCGACAAATTAAAATCTTCATATTGCGACATAGAATAGATTAGAAGGCGTACGAATTCGTACGCCTTCTGTTATGGAAATCGTGGATTTGTCGCAGAGATGATTTTAAATTTGCTTCTTTTGCGTTTCTCCATAAATTGCTCCTAAAATAATGAGAATTGCTCCAGTTATTTGCAAAATAGTCATTTGTTCTTGTAAGATAATAAAAGACATAAAACAAGCAGAAACAGGCTCCAGATAGCCGCATATTGCAACAGTCTGCACAGGCAGTTTAGATACAGAAGAAAAATAAAGATAGCAACTAAGACCAGTATTGATTACACCTAACCACAAGATAGGAATTACATTGTGGAAAGTAATTGAAACATGTATTCCCTGTTTTATTCCGACAAATAGAACAACAGTAATGCAGGCACAGAGAAGTTGAAGCACAGAATTCTCTATGCCTGTTATTTTTTGTGCCTTTTTATTAAATAGAATCATTCCTGCATAGGAGAATGCTGAAAGCATGACGCAAAGTTTTAATAAAAATTAGCACTCGCCTCTTGACATTGCTAACAGAAAGTTCTATAACATATATAACAAATTATAGAAAGAAGGATGCAGTATGACATTGAAACCATTAGGAGATAAGGTAGTGTTAAAACAGAAAGAAGCGGCTGAAACAACCAAATCGGGTATTATTTTGACGACTGCTTCTCAGGAAAAGCCACAGGAAGCGGTAGTTGTAGCAGTAGGACCAGGTGGCATGATAGATGGTAAAGAGGTAAAGATGCAGGTCAAAGAAGGAGATCAGGTAATTTATTCAAAATATGCCGGAACTTCCGTAAAACTGGATGATGTGGAATATATGATCGTAAAGCAGAGCGATATCTTCGCACTTGTAAAATAATATAGTGAAGCAGGCACAGTACAGAGGCCTGATAACAAAATGGTAAAACGCAGAACAGAACGTGTTAAAGTCTGCGATACAGACTTAAGAGATAGTCAGCATACGTACACAATTAAGGAGGAAATAAGTTATGGCAAAAGAGATTAAATATGATGTTGATGCCAGAAAAGCTCTTGAAGCTGGTGTCAATCAGTTAGCAGATACAGTAAAAGTTACATTAGGACCTAAGGGCAGAAATGTTGTTCTTGATAAAGGTTTTGGCAGTCCACTGATTACGAACGACGGTGTTTCCATCGCGAAGGAAATAGAACTGGAAAATCCATTTGAAAATATGGGTGCACAGCTTGTCAAAGAAGTTGCAACAAAGACAAATGATGTTGCCGGTGATGGTACTACAACAGCAACAGTTCTTGCACAGGCAATGATCAATGAAGGTATGAAGAATCTGGCAGCAGGAGCTAATCCGATCATTATCAGAAAAGGTATGAAGAAAGCAACAGAATGTGCGGTTAAATCATTAAAGGAAATGAGTCAGCCAGTCAATGGAAAATCACATATCGCAAAAGTCGCAACCATTTCATCAGGCAGTGAAGAAGTTGGTCAGATGGTAGCAGATGCAATGGAAAAAGTAAGTGACAACGGTGTTATTTCCATTGAAGAATCCAAGACAATGAAAACGGAACTTGATGTTGTACAGGGCATGCAGTTCGATAGAGGATACATTTCCTCATACATGGTAACAGATACAGAAAAAATGGAAGCCAGAATGGAAGATCCATATATTCTGATTACAGATAAGAAGATTTCAAGTATTCAGGAAATCCTTCCACTGCTGGAAGAAATCGTAAAATCAGGCAAACAGCTGTTGATCGTTGCTGAAGATGTAGATGGAGAGGCACTTTCAACATTAATTGTAAATAAATTACGTGGTACCTTTAACGTTGTTGCAGTCAAAGCACCTGGATATGGTGACCGTAGAAAAGAAATGTTACAGGATATAGCAATTCTGACAGGTGGTATGGTTATTTCAGAAGAAGTTGGTCTGGCATTAAAAGATACCAAGATGGAACAGCTCGGCCGTGCAAAATCAGTTACTGTAAAGAAGGAAACGACAACAATTGTTGATGGCTGTGGAGAGAAAGAACAGATCAATGACAGAATTTCAAAGATCAAGAAACAGCTCGCAGAAACAACATCTTCATTTGATAAGGAAAAATTACAGGAAAGACTGGCCAAGATGGCAGGCGGTGTAGCTGTAGTCAGAGTTGGTGCTGCAACAGAAACAGAAATGAAGGAAGCTAAACTCCGCATGGAGGATGCAATCAATGCGACAAAGGCTGCAGTTGAAGAAGGAATTATTGCAGGTGGTGGTTCTGCTTATATTCATGCAACACAGGAAGTTAAGAAACTGGCCGAAACACTGGCAGGTGATGAAAAGACTGGTGCCAACATTATACTCAAGGCTCTGGAATCTCCACTTCTTACGATCTCTAAGAATGCCGGTTATGAAGGTGCGGTCGTTGTAAATGAAGTTAAGAACAGTAAAACAGGTATGGGATTTAACGCTTATACTGGTGAATATGTTGATATGATTGAGAGTGGTATTATTGATCCAGTCAAAGTAACAAGAAGTGCTCTTGAAAATGCATCAAGTGTAGCTTCAACATTACTGACAACTGAAGCAGTCGTAGCAGCAAAGAAAGATGAAAAGGCTGCAAATCCAGCTATGCAGCAGCCAATGATGTAATTATAAATTTATAGAAAAGAATAGAGTAATGGAAGGATAAGAACGTACTTATCTGCAGGAGCCGATCCCACAAGATACAGCGGGGGAGCGCCCAAGCAGATCAGTGCGTTCTTTTTTTGTAAAATATAGATTTAGCCTTGACTTAGAGTAAACTCCAGCATCTATAATATGGGCAAGGTAACGTTTTAAAAAGAGAAACTGGTATTAAGACGTGTCCCTGGAGAGGGACGTTAAATATTACTACTATATTTATGCGAGGTAAATGAATATGAAGTATACACAATTGGGAAATACAGGAATTCAGGTCTCAAAGCTCTGCGTAGGAGGGATGTCATTTGGAAAAGCCACAGAAGACTTTCATCTCTGGACTTTGGATCAGGAGCATACCACAGCGATGATCGCCCACGCACTGGAACTTGGTGTGAATTTTATTGATAGTGCGAATTGCTATTCTCATGGAACTAGTGAAGAATATATTGGAAAGGCATTAAAGGAACTTGGAGTGGAACGGGAAAAGGTCGTGCTGGCATCCAAAGTCTATTTTAATGATGGAAAACTTTCAAAGGAAGCAATAAATAGAGAAATAGACGGCACATTAAAAAGACTGGGAACAGATTATCTCGATCTGTATCAGATTCACCGTTTCGACTATGATACGCCGATAGAAGAGACCATGGAAGCATTGGATGCGCTTGTCAAAGCAGGAAAAGTACGCGCAATTGGCGCATCTGCCATGTATGGATATCAGTTCCATAACATGCAGGTCGCAGCAGAAAAGAATGGATGGACGCTCTTTTCTACGATGCAGAATCACTATAATCTGTTGTACAGAGAGGATGAAAGAGAGCTGATCCCAATCTGCGAGCAGTACAATGTGGCAAGAATCCCTTATAGTCCGCTGGCTGGAGGACATCTGACCCATGCTGGATGGACAACGGATTCCAAACGTAGTCAAACAGATAAGACAATCCGTAAAAAATATGATCAGGCAATGGAAAATGATCTTCAGATCATAAAAAGAGTAGAAGAATTATCAGAAAAATATGGTGTTTCAATGTCTCAGATCGCTCTGGCTTGGCAGTATGGAAAAGGGGTTACGGCACCAATCGTTGGTGCAACGAGTATGCCACATTTTGATGATGCGGTCAAAGCTGTAGATCTGACACTTGCAGATGAAGACATGTCCTACCTGGAAGAGGCATATGCAAGACATAAGATAGTCGGAGCATTGCCAGAGGAATAACATCAGGCAGGTAACATGCACAATAATTACAGATAAAAGAGAGAGGGAAAAAAGATGAGAAAAAAATTAATAACAATAATGGCACTTTGCACAGCAGCAGTGATGCTGGTTTCCTGTGGTACGAAAAAAACTGGATCGGATGCGACAAATAGTACAACAGCACAGACAGCAGCACAGGTAGAATTTCAGGGAGGCGGGGATAGCAGTAATCACATTCTGGTCGCTTATTTTTCCTATTTTGATAATACAGATGGAGAAAATATCATGTCAAATCAGTATGCAGACGCTATGGCATCAGCCAGTGTTACAGTTGTAGATGGCAAACGCAGAGGAAATAATGACATTGTGGCAGATATGTTGAAAGAACAGACGGGTGCAGATGTATTTTCTATTCTTACCAAAGAACAGTATTCACCAGATTATGATGGCGGATTTGTACAGCAGGCATTAGAGGATGGAAAAAATCAGCTGAGACCAGAGCTTGCTTCTGAAATAACCAATCTGGACCAATATGATACAGTAATCTTGCTGTTCCCTACATGGTGGTATGATATGCCAATGGCTGTATATACATTTTTAGATCAGTATGATTTTTCAGGCAAAACAATTGCACCAGTTGCAACATCAGGTGGAAGTGGGCTGGTCGACACAGTCGCAGCAATTAAAAAGGCTGAACCACAGGCAACAGTTACAGAGGGACTTGCAATTGCACAGGAGAGCGTTGTAGATGCAGCTCCAGATATTTCATCATGGTTAGAAAAAACTGGAATTAACAATAAGTAAAGGATGAAAAATGAAAAAAATAAAACCAATCATAAAGATGGTCGTAGATCTCGCTATGACCATTGTTCTGATGCTACTGATGTCATATATGCTGGCGGGACCACAGACGCATGAGTGGCTCGGAACAGCGATGTTCCTGCTCTTTGTGCTGCATCATGTCTTAAATGGTGCATGGCACAAAAATTTGTTCAAGGGCAGATATAAAGGTTATCGAATTCTAACGCTGGTCATCAATATTCTGATTTTTGCAGGAATGATGATATCTATGATTACCGGAATTATAATGTCACGTTATGTATTTAGCTGGGTAAATATCAGTGTTAGTGTCGTTATGGTAAGAAAACTGCATATGCTTGCCGCATACTGGAATTTTGTACTGATCTCAGTTCATCTGGGACTCCATTGGAGCATGATGGTAGGTGCAGCAGGAAAAATGGGACGAAAAATCTTTGCTGAAAAAAAGGCAATTTACAATATACTGGTCTGGCTTTTTCGTGCGCTTGCGCTTGTGATCGCTGTATATGGGGCATATCAGTTCCAGCAGGAAAAGATAGCTTCTTACCTTTTTGCCAAGCAGATGTTCGTATTCTTTAATTTTAAAGTGCCACTCTGGCTGTTCGTACTCAATTACGTGGCGATTATGGCATGTTTTGTTTTTGTTACATTTTACGTGAGAAAGACAGTACTATACATAAAGAAAAAGAAAACGCAAAAGACAAGATCGAAGTAATAGAAAATTAGTAAAAAATGCCATCTGATGATTTACTTGTATTCTCTAAAAAGGTATAATATTTATCACAGAATTTTTTTGGAGAAGGAAAAAGTTCTGATTAATCAGAAAGGTGAACTTATTATGGTAAATATGGGTTTTGAAGGCTTTGACTCATCAGATGACTATCATATGAGCGAAGCGGAACAGAGAAAAGAGAACTGGTCACAATCAAAGATCTGGATCATTCTCGGGGTATTTATGTTTCTTTGCCTGGTTATGACGATTTTTATGAGCGGTAAAGAAATTCTTCTGGTATTGAATGAGAACTGTGTGGAGGCAGAATATACAGGAGATGAAAAAAGTGTTGAGATTCAGGATGATCAGGGCAACAAATATTACATCAATGTGAATGATACATTCATTAGTGCCAAAAAAGGAGTCCTGAAACTCTATTATTACGGAGATAATATGCGTTCAGCAAAACCGGTAACAGCAGCATGGTACTGGCTGATCATGTATTGCATCTGGGTACCACTGGTACTGCTTTGTGTCTGGAGAATTCACAAAAATATGAAAAACTGACCATAGTAGAAATTTTTGATTCTCTGTTAGAATTTATAGAATATTTATAAATTAACTATCAATATATGTCGAAAATATGGTATACTTAAAAATGTTTATGCTAAGTTTTACTGACGATAGGTCAATATTTTATATATTTTATAAATAAACTGAGAGGAAATAATGATGGGTAAAACATCGGATAAGAGTACAAAAAACAAGAAGAAAAAGCAAAAGGCTCTATGGAGAAAAGTCGGTCTTGGATTGAATTTTATTCAGATTCTGACGGCACTTGCATTTATGGGAATGTTATTTAATTTAAATGTAATTCCTATGAAGTATATGCTCATTGGAGCTGCCATTATTGCATTGATCACTGCTTATAACGTCGTATCGCAGTTTACAAGTTCTCATGTGATCGGTAAGATTCTGTCAGTGCTGCTGTCCGCGCTGTTCGTAATGGGGTGTCTGTATGTCGGTAAGACAAACGACATGTTGAACTCAATTGCAGGCGTTAAGACAGAAAGCCAGGAATTGTCAGTCGTTGTTCAGAAGGATGATCCGGCAACTTCACTTTCGGACGCAAAGAGCTATCAGTTCGGTTATGTGGAAGGTATTGATAATACCAACATGACAACTGCTATTTCCAAGATCAATGAAAAGCTGGGTTCTAGTATAGCTGTGACTCCATATGATGATTGGCAGCAATTAAATGATGCCTTAAATAATCAGAAGATTCAGGCGATCATTTTGAATGAAGCATACCGTCCGAATATGGAAGAGGTAGATGCAGATTTCTCTAATAATACGAAGATCATAGATTCATTTACACTGCAGACGACAGTGAAACTGAGTTCTTCTGATAAACGTGTTAACGAAGAACCATTTACAGTTTATGTAGCAGGTAATGATCAGGAAGGTGCAATCGCATCATCTGGTCGTAATGATGTTAATATCATTGCAACAGTAAATCCAAAGACAAGACAGATCCTTCTGTTATCCACACCTAGAGATTATTACATTATGCTGGATAATCTGCAGGGTACAACAGGAATGGATAAGCTGACACATGCAGGTAACTTTGGTATTGATGGTTCAATTACCGCACTTTCAAAGTTATATGGTATTACGGTCGATTACTATGTAAAGGTCAACTTTACAGGTACAATTAACATTGTCGATGCGCTCGGTGGAATTACAATTAATTCCGATGTTGCATTTACAACTACAAAGGATACTTCACCAATTCCATATACGTATGTAGTAGGTGAAAATGATGTCAATGGTGAGCAGACACTTGCATTCTGCAGGGAACGACATGGATTTGCCGACGGAGATTTCCAGCGAGGCAGAAATGAAATGCTTGCACTTGAAGGTCTCTTCAATAAAGTGACATCACCAGCAATTATTACGAACTATGCAAAAGTCATGGATTCTATTTCAGACTTCTTTGTGACAAATATGCCAAGTAGCACAATTACTGCACTTGTAAAAGGTATTTTATCTGATTCCACACCATGGAATATTCAGACTTACAGTGTAAGTGGTACACCAACGACAAAATATTCAACTTGGGGCAAAGCAAATCTGTCTGTCGTAGTTCCTGATGATAATACGGTCAGCATTGCAAAAGATCTGATGACGAAGATCTCAAATGGCGAAGTATTTGATGTACAGGAATATGTAGACAGCCTTGGTCAGCAGTAAGAAAACTGCAATTAGCTCGTTTGTGGTAATACTTCAGATGTGGCAATGCCTTGAATGTGGCAAAACCTCAGGCGTGGCAATGCCTTGAATCTAGCAAAACCTCAGGTGCGGCAATACCTTGAATTGTGCAAAACATCAGATGTAGCGATACCACAGGTAAGATAACAATAGAACAATGATATAGTATTATATAGAAATGGCACTGTGTCTTTCAGAAATGGAAGATACGGTGTCTTTTTTGGGTAAAAGATAGGACTATTTTTCAGTAGACATGATATGGAAAAGGAATATAATGAAACTAGTTGTTTGTGGAAAAATAAGGAACACAAACTAGTTGTTAAGCAAGCAAGAAATATATCTGTTAAGGGGAAGGAGTATTTTATGGCAATGGATGTTGGCGGAATCAAAAATATGATTGAAGAGGGAAAGGCAGTTCTTGGTATAGAGTTCGGATCGACCAGAATAAAAGCAGTACTGACTGGCGTGCGGAATGAACCGGTTGCAGCAGGGAGTTATTCATGGGAGAACCGCTTGGAAGACGGGGTATGGACATATAGTCTTGAGGATATCAGAAGCGGATTGCAGGGGTGCTATCAAGATCTGAAAGATGATGTGAAGAACCGATACAACACGAAGATCACAAATCTGGCAGGTATGGGATTCAGTGGTATGATGCATGGGTATATGCCATTTGATCAGAATAATCAGTTATTAGTGCCATTTAGAACATGGAGAAATACAATGACAGAGCAGGCATCGAAAGAACTGACAGAGCTGTTTCAGTTCCATATACCGCAGCGTTGGAGCATTGCACATCTGTGGCAGGCCGTTCTGAATGGGGAAGAACATGTAGAACAGATTTCATATCTGACGACACTTGCTGGGTATGTACACTGGATGCTCTCCGGCGAAAAGGTGCTTGGTGTTGGAGAGGCATCTGGCATGTTCCCGATTGATGTACATACCGGGTCCTATGATCAGAAGATGCTGGAGCAGTTCGATGCACTGTTAAAAAATAAAGGGATTTCTCTTCGGATAGAAGATGTTCTCCCACAAGTGCTTTCTGCTGGAAAATGTGCCGGAACACTGACGGAAAGCGGAGCAAGATTTCTTGATCCACAGGGTGACCTGGTGGCAGGAATTCCGATGTGTCCACCAGAAGGAGATGCTGGAACCGGTATGACGGCTACGAATAGTGTGGCACCACGAACCGGAAATGTGTCCGCAGGAACATCGGTATTTGCAATGGTCGTATTAGAGAAAGAACTCAAAAAAGTGCATCCGGAAATCGATCTTGTTACAACACCTACAGGACATCTTGTAGCAATGGTGCATTGTAATAACTGCACATCAGATCTAAATGCATGGGTCAACATTTTCAAAGAGTACTCCGAGTTAATGGGATATCCAGCTGATATCAATCAGATCTATACAAAACTTTATGAAAAAGCATGGCAGGGGGATCCGGACTGCAGCGGTATGATGGCATATTGCTATCATTCAGGCGAGCATATCACAGGCGTTGAAGAGGGAAGACCGCTTTTTATGCGTACACCAGATAGCACATTTAATCTGGCGAACTTTATGCGTACACATTTGATGACAACAATGGGGGCTCTTAAGACAGGAATGGATGTCCTTCTTGAGGAAGAAGCGGTCAAAATAGATCATATCATGGGACACGGAGGACTTTTTAAGACCAGAGAAGTCGGACAGAAGCTGGTTGCATCGGCACTGAAAGTACCAGTATGTGTTCTGAAGACAGCAGGTGAAGGAGGCGCATGGGGAATCGCACTGCTCGCTGCTTATATGTGTGACTGTGAAAGCAGAAAAAATGGAACTGCGTCTGAAAATGCAGTACCTGAGGAAAAGCTGGAAGAGTTCCTGGCCAAGAAAGTTTTCACGGACGGTGAGGCGATAACGGTAGAGCCTGACAGCAGAGACGTTGCTGGTTTCGAAACATTTATGCGACAGTACAGAGCGGGAATGGCAGTTGAAAAAGCAGCAATTGAAGCACTACAGGAATAAAGGCAGTGTGTAATTGGATGTACAATTGGATTTGCAATTGAAAAAGAAGACTGGAACAGTGAAAAATAGATTAAAAGGAGAATTAATATGCTTGAAGAGTTGAAAGAAGAAGTATATCAGGCCAATATGCAATTACCAAAACATGGGCTCGTCACATTTACATGGGGAAATGTCAGTGGAATAGACAGGGAAAGTGGTCTCTTCGTTATAAAACCGAGCGGGGTGGATTACGACAAACTAAGGCCACAGGATATGGTCGTTGTTGATCTGAATGGCAATAAAGTCGAAGGAAAAATGAATCCGTCATCAGATACACCGACACATGTCGTGCTCTATAACCGTTTCCCAAACATTGGAGGAATCGTGCATACGCATTCGACCTGGGCAACGTCCTGGGCACAGGCGGGCAGAAGTATTCCATGCTATGGCACAACGCATGCAGATTATTTTTATGGGGAAATACCCTGTGTGGAGAATCTGACAAAGGCGGAAATTGAAAGTAAGTACGAAGAAAATACAGGGATCAAAATTGCCGATTACTTTGCAAGCAGGGATTATCTGGCAGTGCCAGGGGTACTTTGCAAAAATCATGGTCCATTTACTTGGGGAAAAAATGCAGCGGATGCAGTGTATTATGCAGTAGTTCTGGAAGAGGTCGCCAAAATGGCAGCACACACAGAACAGATCTGTCCGGACGTTAAACCGGCACCGCAGGAATTGCAGGATAAACATTATTTCAGAAAACATGGGGCTAATGCCTATTATGGCCAGGCATAAGTTGTATTATTTTACATATAAATGTACTAAAATAGCGTGAGAAAGTATCATATATGGCTTCTATTATAAAAAAAATGCTCCGTACGTTCTTTAGGCCAGCAGGTAAGCTGTGGCATCGAATTCCGGCCGGAGTAAAGGCAGGTTCTCTGCTTGTTTTGGTATCATTATTATCACTTAGATTCTATTATTATCCAACTGCAAAATACATTCAGTCTGTGCAGGACGGTGGTTCTGCTCTGGTGAATAGTATTGCTTTTTCAATGCAGACATCTGGGAACACTGGAGGCAGTGTGGAAAATAAACTAGAAAGCGCGAATGCTGGTCAGTCTGACACGGATGCAGGTGAGGAAAATGGAAATGAATCGGTAACGGATAAGCAAAATCAGACACAGGATGTGGGACAAAGCGAGAGTGCAGAGCAGTTGATAAAAAACAGTCTGGCAGGAAAAAGAAATCTTCCAATTTATTCAGTAGATCGGCAGAGTACTGATGAGGACGGAACAGTAAAAAAGCAGGTCGCATTGAGTTTTGATGCAGCATGGGGGGCTGACGACACGATAAAGATCCTGGACCTCCTGGATAAATATAATATCAAAGTGACCTTTTTTATGACCGGTGGATGGGTCGAAAGTTTTCCGGATATGGTGAAAGAGATTGCAGCCAGAGGACATGATCTGGGAAATCATAGCGAGAATCATAAGCAGATGAGCAGAATCAGTAGCAAAGAACAGCAGACAGAAATCATGAATGCCCACAACCGAGTCAAAGAACTGACAGGGGTGGATATGCAGCTTTTTCGTCCCCCATATGGCGATTATAATAACGAACTGATCAAGACTGCTTACCAGTGCGGGTATTATCCGATTCAATGGTCCGTGGATTCTCTGGATTGGAAGGATTATGGAGTCAAAAATATAGTAACAACGGTGTTGGATAATAAAGATCTGACAAACGGTTCCATAATATTGATGCATAACGGTGCAAAATACACAGCTGATGCGCTTGAACAGGTAATAACCGGCATACAGGAAAAAGGATATGAAATAGTACCGGTTTCGCAGCTTATTTACAAGGATCATTATCATATGGATGGAACGGGAAAGCAAATTGCGAACTAGCAGAGGACAGTGTGCAAAGCAAGTCCTAATAGCATTTGTAAATAATTAATTGCTACAAAAAAGAAAGCATTGTAGATACAGTATAAATGTAACTGAAAATCAAATTTTGAGGAGGTAACAAAATTGGTCAGAGGGGAGTTTATACTGTTTTTTTTAGGATTAATTTTATTGGATATGACATTTCTATTGTTTTTTAGTGGACAGTGGAAAAATAAAAGAATCTGGGGATATCTTGGCTGTATGGTCTCATTAATGATTGTTGCAGACGTATGCTTTTTCCCATTTCCTATGAATGGAACACTGGTCGATGAAATGATTGCAAATCACAGAGGAGTCTCCAATAACTGGATTCCGTTTGCTTCAGTAATTAGAATGGTACGTGAGAATGTTGTGGAGCAAGGAAGTTATACAACTGCGTTGTACCAGATCGGTGGAAATCTGATCTTACTGATACCAGTAAGCATTTCTTTGCGATTATTGATGGACAATAAAAGAAAAGCGGTTCGTATTTTTATATGCTGTTTGTTCATTGCGGTCAGTATTGAGGGATTGCAGGGATATTTGAACATGCTTCTTGAGGTCAATTACCGTTGTGTCGATATAGATGATGTGATTTTAAATACAGGAGGAGCCATGTTGGGATATTACGGAACCTCTTTATTAAAAATAATCTATGAACGAATACGGACAAACAAGGAAAAGGAAGAAAAATATGGAGTTTACGATAGATAAGATGAATGCATCAGAAAGTCCTTTGTTAAAGAAGTTCCTTTATGAGGCAATTTTTATACCGCAGGGAGGCAGTGCCCCAGCTAGAGAAATTATCAATGAACCTCAACTACAGGTCTATATAAAAGATTTTGGAAGCGGGGAACATGATCACGCACTTCTGGCCAGAGTCGATGGCAGGGTAGCGGGGGCAGTCTGGGTTAGAATTATGAATGATTATGGACATGTGGATGAACAGACGCCTTCCATGGCAATCTCATTATTTAGGGAATATCGGGGCGCAGGAATCGGGACAGCCTTGCTGCAGCAAATGCTGAAACTATTGAAAAGGAAGCATTACGAACAGGTATCCCTGTCGGTTCAGAAGGAAAATTATGCATTGAAAATGTATCAGAAAGCAGGTTTTGTCATAATAGATCAGAATGAAGAGGAGTATATCATGGTAAAGTATCTCCAGGACTGAAGATAATAGGATCGCGTATAGCAGGAATTGTAGAGGAGTAAAACAGAAATGGTGAAAAGAGTTTGGAGTCATATAAAAAGAAGATTACTCGTGTATGAATTTTTAATGGCAGTGGTAGTGGGATTTGCAGCTATGCTTATAGATATCAGTCACTCACAGGCCAGCAGAGTTTCATTTATCGATGTTCTGATCCTATGGGCTTTGTTTGGACTGTTTCTGATGTATCCAGTGGTACTGACCCTAGTAAATATAGTTCTGATCTTTGTGGCACCATCAGATAAGGTACTCATGAAACAGGCGATGGTCAATGAATGGATCACAATTATTCTGGGTGTGATCTATAGTATATTATATACGGCGGTATTTTCTGACATTGTGCCTGAAGCACAATGGTTTCAGGAAATCTATAACAGTCAGGTGCACCAGCCGGTTTGGACGGAAGGTTTGCCGACATTTTGCACATTTTGCGGAATCGGATTTGCTGGGTATCTGCTTCTGTTACTGATTCCACTTAAGAAAATGCCACCACTTGTAATAGTTCTGTCAATTTCAGCAATGTATCTTGGGGTATTTGAGAGTGTTATGTGGTGTATACAGGTATCCGCCAGTGAATATTATATTTTATGCGTTTTACCGGTGAATCTAATTATCATTGCAGTAAAAACGATTCGAACCAAGATCTTAGAATGGAACGAATGGAAGGCGGCGGAATGTAGGCAGGATGAAAAGAATAGGGAGAATACAGGCATCTTGTCTGTATTGAACCGAAAAATGGAGAAGGCTGTTTACTGGCATTGTGGGGCTTTCTGCTCATGTGGCCACTGTTGGGAATACTTTTGTGTGTCCTGGCATTATTTGGACAGAAACCGGATGCAGTGATCAAGGCATGGACAGAAACGGCAGACTGGAGGTTGTCTGGCAGGACAGCACCACCCAATCTGTATCGGGATGAGCACTATTTATGTACAGTTGCAGCAGGAGGGCACGAAAAAATTGTCAAACCGATCCGAATGGGGGAAAGGCATGGACATAGAGTTGTTGTGAACCGTCAGTTCTGTATAGCGAATGCTTTTGAGCAGGTATTGGAGGAGCGGACTCCGCATTTTCACGCCTGTTTACGGCATTTTTATGATACTTATGGACTGCCGGTAGCACGGCTGATCAGAACAAAAACAGCCTGTGATATTGTTTATTTTATTATGAAACCGTTGGAGTGGTTCTTTCTGTTCGTGCTATATTGTTGTGATGTAAATCCGGAAAATAGAATTGCAGTGCAGTATCTGCCCGTTAAGTATAAAAAAAGTAGTGAAAAGAAATAACAGAAATGAAAAGTGAAAATTAATTTCAGAAATGAAAATTAAAATTACTATTGACATCTTAGAAAATTGTGCTATATTTACATTATAACATATGAACAATCATTCATATGTTCATTCGAACATGACTTGCTTAGGTTCGTCTACAGATACTTTAACAGATGTTAGTAAGAAAAAAGGAGAAAAGATGGCTGACAAAAATGAAGAAAAACTGGTAGCAGATGCAAAGAGCACAGAGAAAACGGATAGCAGAATAGATCAGTGTGATTTCATTCATGTGCATGAAGACATTGTGAAAGCAGTAAATGAACACATGCCTGATGAAGAACTTTTATACGATCTGGCTGACTTTTTCAAAGTGTTTGCAGATTCGACCAGAATTAAAATCTTATATGTACTGATGCAGTCGGAAATGTGTGTATGCGACATTGCACAGCTGCTGAATGCAAGCCAGTCAGCAATCTCGCATCAGCTTCGTACACTCAAGCAGATGCAACTGGTTAAGTTCAGAAGAGAAGGAAAAACAGTATTTTATTCCTTATCAGATGGTCATATCCAGACAATCCTGTGTCAGGGATTCGAACATATTCGTGAATAGACTGCCAGACAGTCAGCAAACGAAGAAAAGGTACATCTTGATGATGTATTCGATATCGCAGTTTGCATAGCTGTTTCAAGGGCAGAAAAATAATAAAAAAAGAGAGGTAAATAGTATGAGAAAGAGTTTTAAATTAGAAGATCTGGATTGCGCAAACTGCGCAGCAAAAATCGAAAATGATGTAGCAAAGATGGATGGAGTTGAAAGTGCATCTGTAAATCTTCTTTCACAGAAATTAGTTATTGAATGCGAGGAAGCAAAGGTTGCTGAATTATTTAAGGCAATTAAGAAGACAGTTAAAAAATATGAACCAGATGTAGAAGTAATCGAACTGTAATCTGTAAAGCAGTTCCAGATTATGAGACTGTTGAGCGGATTATGCATATTCATAAAAGTTTCTGTATCCAGAAGCAAATGAATAGAGTAATCCGCTTTTTCTATTTGGTGGTTTAGATGTTTATGAAAGAAATGTAAAATTAAATTCATAAAGAAGACAGCACGTGAGGTGTCAAAGACAATAAGGAGAGCTTATGAAGAAGATAAAAAGAAGATTTAAACGAATTATTATCAGTCTGATTGCGTTTGCAGCAGCAATGCTGGTCGATAAGATTGTTCAGCCGGCAGATACAATTTCACTGATCATGTTTCTTGCAGTATATCTGCTGATTGGAAACGATGTAATCAAGAGTGCAGCACAGAATATTCTCAGAGGACAGGTGTTCGATGAACAGTTTCTAATGACAATTGCAACGGTCTGTGCATTTCTGGTAGGAGAATATCCTGAAGGGGTAGCGGTAATGCTGTTCTATCAGGTCGGAGAACTGTTCCAGTCCTATGCAGTTTACAATTCCAGAAAATCTATTTCAGAGCTGATGGATATCAGACCTGATTATGCAAATATTATTCGTGATGGAAAACCAGAAAAGGTATCTCCAGATGAAGTGGCAATAGGAGATACAATTCTTGTAAAACCAGGTGAAAAAGTGCCACTTGATGGTGTGGTAACAGAAGGAACTTCAACACTGGATACAAAAGCGCTGACAGGAGAGTCTGTGCCAAGAGAAGTAAAGCAGGGAGAGGCAATTCTTTCTGGTTGTATTAACACAACGGGAACACTCTATATTCAGGTCACAAAAGCATTTGGCGAGTCAACAGTCAGCAAGATTCTTGATCTTGTCGAAAATGCTGGTAGCAAAAAAGCAAAAACAGAGAATTTTATTACAAAATTTGCAAGGTATTATACACCAGCTGTTGTTATTGGCGCAGTTCTTCTTGCGGCGATTCCAACAATGGTACTTGGATTTGATCAGTTTTCAACATGGGTATATCGAGCAATGATTTTTCTTGTAGTATCATGTCCATGTGCGCTTGTTATTTCAATTCCGTTAAGTTTCTTTGGTGGCCTTGGTGGATCTTCTAGAAAAGGAATTCTTGTAAAGGGAAGCAATTATCTGGAAGTAATCTCAAAAGTAGATTCTATCGTATTTGATAAAACGGGAACACTGACAAAAGGTACATTCCAGGTGACAAAGGTAGAAAATAATAGCGATGCGGACTTTACAGAAGATGAAGTCGTAAAGTATGCAGCAATTGCAGAATTTTATTCCAATCATCCAATTGCAGTTTCACTAAGAAATGCTTATGGAAAAGAAATTCTGGAAAGTCAGGTATCTGATGTTCAGGAAATTGCAGGACATGGAATCAGTGCAATGGTAGAGGGAAAACAGGTTCTGGCAGGAAATGTGAAGTTGATGCAGAAATATCAGATTGCTTATCAGGAATCCAAAGAAGTCGGAACAGTTGTCTACGTTGCAGTCGATGGCGTATTTGCAGGTTGTATTGTAATTGCGGATGAGATTAAAGCGGACACGAAAGAGGCAATCAGAGAACTCAAAAAGGCTGGTGTCAGAAATCTTGTTATGCTGACAGGAGACAATCGTGCAATTGCAGAAAAAGTTGCACAGGAGATCGGAATTACAAAGGTATATGCAGAACTGCTTCCACAGGACAAAGTAGAGAAGTTCGAGGAAGTGATGAAAGCATCTCACAGCGGTACAGCATTTGTAGGGGATGGTGTCAATGATGCTCCGGTTCTTGCAAGAGCAGATGCAGGTATAGCTATGGGCGGTATGGGATCTGATGCGGCAATCGAAGCTGCAGATATTGTTATTATGGATGATCAGCCATCTAAAATTGCTGAAGTAATCCGAATCGCGAAAAAGACAATCCGAATTGCACGTGAAAATATCGTTTTTGCACTTGGAGTGAAAGCGGTTGTACTTGTACTTGGCGCGCTTGGCCTTGCATCAATGTGGCTTGCCGTATTTGCGGATGTCGGCGTTGCATTTATTGCAATCCTCAATTCTATGAGAGCGATGAAATAACAGAGAACCTCAAAAAATACGATAGCGCAACGGACAGACTTATATAACTTAGCTGCATAAATTATGTATATTGTATAGAGAAAATGACATGCATTGAAGTGATAAAGCGTATGGCTATACAAATAATATAAATATTCTGATTTTTAACACAAGAATCTGAAAATGGACAAATTGTTAAAAAAAAATAAAAAACATGCATAAAATACAGTCTATTTTATTGACAGAAAATACCAGTTATGCTATTATTTGATTGGTGATGATAACACCATATTTATTTTTTGGAGGTACTCAAAATGAAAGGTACAGTAAAATGGTTTAACAACCAAAAAGGTTACGGATTTATTTCTGACGAAGAAGGAAAAGATGTTTTTGTACATTACACAGGACTCAACATGGATGGCTTTAAGTCTTTAGATGAAGGCGCTGAAGTTGAATTTGACGTAATTGACGGAGCAAAAGGACCTCAGGCTACAAACGTAACAAAATTATAATCAAAGAAGTTTTACAGTGTGCCTTTTATTATGGAAATATAGATATTGAAATTTAGAAGGATATATTGTTACACAACGAGATTATGATGAGAGCAGTCGTTTATCGACTGCTCTTTTCATTTGCTCATTTTACAGATCAGACGTTATAAATATACATTGATTGTCTATATTTTGTATAATTATAAAGTGAATCGGATGAACGGAATATTGAAAAAAGGGCAATCCGCAAATGAAACAGAAAAATGTGGAAAAAGAAAATGAGATAATATACATATCATAAAAATTTTACAATATGTTTAGGAAATGAGGTTCATAAAAGTCTGAAAGTATGGTAGAATTTAAGAAGTTATGAAAAAATGGTCAGGGCAGGCAGGACAGGCCCGGATCATAATACAGTAAGCAGGAGGATTCACTTTTTTATGGAAAACATCGACTTAACACAGACAGTTACATCCGACACTGTCAATATGCTGAGTGCAGGTGGTATTGTTATCATTTCCTGTATCTTTGTACTTATGTTTATATTTTTTAAGAGATACAGAGCAAAATTCATACCACTCATAACAGGAATTATCGGATATATTGTATTTTGTTTTATTGGATACAGTGTTTTATCAGCATTGGTGTACCTGATTCCAGGTATAGCTAATCAGTCAGAGCAAAATACGGAGGCAGTTACCGTACTGTTTTTGATGCTCTCGGTACTTATGTTCACAGTGGCAAGAATCGTACTGACCAAAATGTTACAGGGCAGATATGATGGACCTGGCGATGTTATGATGCTTGGTCTGGGACTTGGAATGGGTGATGCTGTCATGTATGCATTCTCAACATTTACAATGATCGTATGGTGCTCAGCAATTAATTCTAGCGGCCTTGCAGAAGTGTTCAGGGATTTTACAGAAGCTGACGCAATCAGTACTTATAATGATATATCCATATTGTTCACAGCACCTGCAATCCATTGGATCTTGTGCGGTATCAGTGCAGTTTTGGATATTGTTTTAAATATCGCTCTTGCAATGGTCAATTACGGTGTAACAGACGGAAAGTTACCAAAATACTGGTATGCAATCAGTGCGGCAATGAATTTCTGTGTGTTATTACCATTTAAATTCTATGACAGAGCAACTTTTAATGGCACAGTAATTCCATTTGCAATTAAAGCTGTAGCATTTGCAGCGGTCATCTATATTGTATATCAGGTCAATGTAAAATATTTGGACAGCATGCTTAGCTACAATGGCAAAAATGCTCCAAAGGCAGGCGGTTCCCATATGCCGAAGTTTGGAAAATTAAATCAAAAGTAAATTTTACGGGAAATCAAGGCAAAAGCTGGATTTGAGGTAAGAAACATGAAGATGTCACATAACAATCAGAAGAAAATTGCAGCTATTAATGATATTTCTGGGTTTGGACGCTGTTCTACAACAGTGTCCATGCCCATTATTTCTTATATGAGGGTACAATATTGTCCGGTACCGACTTCAATTTTTTCTAATCATACAGGATACGAAGATTATTTTTTTGATGATTATACGGACAAAATGGAAAGCTACATTGCAAAATGGAAGAAACTTGATCTACGTTTTGAAGGCATTTATACTGGATTTCTCGGATCAGTAAGACAGATCGAGATCGTGAAAAAATTCATAAAAGAGTTTCAGGATCAGAGAACGCAGGTCATTGTTGATCCGGTCATGGGTGATGACGGGAAAAAATATACCACGTACACACAGGAAATGTGTGAACAGATGCGGGAACTGGTCAAAATGGCTGATATTATTACGCCCAATTTGACAGAAGCCTGTATTCTTACGGGGACTGTCTATCGTGCGCATGAGTGGAAACAGGCGGATCTGGAAACACTCGCAGGCAGACTTTGTGATCTTGGACCTGAAAAAATAGTGATTACTGGTTTACAGTTTCCAAAGTATGTGGGAAACTATGTATATGAAAAGGGCAAAGGTGGAAAACTGTTAAGGACGAAAAAAGTAGGAACACCAAGGTGCGGAACCGGCGATGTTTTCTCTTCTATCATCTGCGCAGATGCTGTGAATGGCGTTGATTTTGAAAAGTCTGTCAGAAAAGCTGCACAATTCGTAAAAAGATGTATTCAGATTTCTATTGAACGACAGATACCTGAGCCCGATGGTGTATGCTTTGAAGAAATCCTGCACACGCTGAAAATAGATTAATTTACGAGGAAGAGAAAATGAGCGTTTATATTTATCCAATCGCAACAGCAATTGCTATATTTCCAATATTATCGGCGTTATTTACGCTGCCTTATGTAATTCATCAGTACCATAAATACGGGGCATTGTTGATTTTAAGAATTATTGTTGTCTATTCTTTTATATTCTATATGATGACATCCTACTTCATGACGATCCTTCCATTACCGCCAATTGAATCGGTAAAGGATAGTGGAACCTCTATGCTGCTGGTTCCATTTGCGGCGTTCAGACTCTGGATCAATTCGTCAGGTCTTGTCCTGAGTGATCCATCTACGTATCTGCCGGCACTTGCCAATTATAATTTCCTGCAGATAGCATTCAATATATTGTTATTACTGCCATTTGGCGTATATTTAAGATATTATTTTGAGCGAAAATGGTATCAGGTACTGATCCTTTCATTCCTTTATAGTCTGTTCTTTGAATTGACACAGTTGAGTGGTCTTTATGGCATATATCCACATCCGTACAGATGGTTTGAAGTGGATGATCTGATCTGTAATACATTTGGTGGAATGGTAGGGTTCTGGATCACACCGCTCTGCAGTTTCTTTCTGCCAGGCAGGGAAAAACTTGATGAAATGTCATATAGGAGAGGACAGAAAATTAGTTTCCTCAGACGTGGACTGGCATTTGTCATTGATGCAGGAATCGTTGTTCTGATCAGTAATATTGCAATCAGAGCAGTCAATGTGAAGTATGATCTTCATTCCATCATTGGAACATTTCATTATGACAATCCTAATTTTATATTACTGACGTTCTTATTATTGTTTGTCAGTATGACATTTACAACATGGCTGACAGGTGGACGTACAGCGGGAAAAGCGATTGTTAATATTAAAGTTATAGCACAAAAGAAACGGCATCCGGGAATACTGGCACTGACTGTAAGAAATGCGATACTTTATCTTGGTCTGCTACCAATTCCGGTTTATATCTATCTTTGTCTGGAAGTGTTCAACAATACCCAGTCAGACAGGGAACAGATCATGACAGGAGCAGGTATGATTGTACTTGCAACGGCCTTTTTATATTTTGTACTGCATGTCTTTGTATGTGCGGTCACAAGAAAGTCAGTATATTTTTATGAGCGTTTAACAAGAACTTCACTCGTCAGTACGATCGAAGTCAGAAATGCACAGAGTACAGAGGTTGTCCAAAATTCAGATGCAGAGTCTGAGAATAAAGGTGACAGCGATGCAGAACCGGATACTGTGGATGCAGCCGTAACAAAAAAGAATACGGAATCTGTTAAAGAAGTAACCAATACTCTTGAAACAGAAAGTACAGGGACGAAAGAATTAGCAACAGATAGTCCAGTAGCTCAGAAAACGAAAAAAGCCAATTTAGCATTAGATAATTCCGAATCGGGAGTAAATGCGCAAGAAGAGGAGCCTGATGCTGTAGATGGAAATGATATTGTAGATAGAGTCGATACAGTAGATAGAGTTGATACAGTAGATAGAGCTGAAGTAGCGAAAACAGCGTTGGATACTGAAGCGGATTCTTTTGAGGAAGAAGAATTGGAAGAAGCATATGAGGATTACATTAAAGATATGGATGATAAAGAGCTGGATTCTTATGTGGATGACGAAGACGAAGAATTATAAGATATAAACAAAATAAGATAAGCAAAAAGATATAGACGCAAAGATAGGACGTAGAATACAGACGCAAAGGCAATTATCGTAAGATACAGACACAAGGTGATCGCCGTAAGATACAGTCAGACAGGTCTTTGTGGTATGACAGAAGCAGAAGATAACAGAAAAGTATGGTATAAAAGTATGGTTAAAAGTATTTAAATGTACAATAGAGGATAGTTTACACAAGGCATAAGTCGCTATGTGGAGGGAGCAACTGAAAACGACAGCGTTGTTATAAAGGAGAAATGCAGATGCAGACAGATTTAATCAGGGGATTAACAAGTGAACAGGTAAAGGAACAAATGGAAAAAGGGCTGGATAACAGAGCCGTAAAGAATCAGTCAAAAACAATCGGACAGATTATTGCTTCGAATGTTTTTACATATTTTAACCTGATTTTTCTGATATTCGGGGTGCTATTGATCCTGGTCCGCTCCTACAGGGATATGTCCTTTTTACCGGTCATTGTTGCAAACACAATGATTGGTATTATACAGGAAATTAGATCAAAAAAGGTGCTTGATAAGCTGACAGTATTAAATGCACCGAAAGCCACAGTTGTTCGTGATGGTAAGAAGCAGGAAGTCAGAGCAGAAAAACTCGTGGCAGGAGATGTAGTGCTCTTTTCTGCAGGTAACCAGATCTGTGCGGATGCAATTGTTGGAGAAGGCGAAGTACAGGTCAATGAGGCACTGATTACAGGTGAGTCCGATGAAATCACAAAGAAAGCTGGAGATCAGTTACTTTCAGGTAGTTTTATCGTTTCGGGAAGTTGTCGCGGAATACTTGAAAAAGTCGGTTATGAATCCTACGTCAGCAAACTGACACTGGAGGCAAAGACCAAACGTAAGGGTGCCGGACACTCAGAAATGATGAACTCATTGAATAAGCTGGTTCGTATCATTGGTATCTTATTAATTCCAATTGGCTTTGCGCTTTTTGGTGTACAGCATTTCGCACTCGGTTATACCGTAAAAGAAAGTGTTGTAGCAATGGTAGCAGCATTAGTAGGTATGATTCCGGAAGGACTTTATCTGCTGGCCAGCGTTGCACTTGTAGTCAGTGTCATGAAACTGGCACGTAAGAAAGTACTCGTTCATGAGATGGCGTGTATCGAAACGCTTGCAAGAGTAAATGTGCTATGTGTGGACAAGACTGGAACCATTACTGAAAATACAATGAAGGTAAATGAGGTAATTCCGCTGATCGGGGACGAAGTTATGCCATATGCAACGATTCATGAAAAGCTGGGCGAATTCGTTCAGAATATGAGTAGTGATAACATTACCATGGAAGCATTAAAGAATTATTTTGATCGTCCAACAGACACAAAAGCACTTCGGACGACTTCTTTTTCTTCAGCATACAAGTATAGCAGCGCCACATTTGCGGATGGTGCTTATGTTCTTGGAGCACCGGAATTTGTATTGCGGGAACAATTCGAAGAGTATAGAAAAATAATTGAACGCTATTCTCAGATGGGATATCGTGTGCTTGTCTATGGCTCCTATGATGGAGAAGTGGATGGAAAGGCACTGACAGAAGCTGTCAGGGCAATGGCACTGGTACTGATCTCTAATCCGATCAGAAAAGAGGCAAAGAATACATTTCGTTATTTCGAATCTCAGGGCGTGGATATTAAAGTCATATCCGGTGATAATCCAATCACAGTCTCAAATGTAGCGGCCCAGGCGGGAATTAAAAATGCCGAGAATTTTGTTGATGCAGCAACGCTACAGTCTGAAGAAGAAATTCGGGAAGCAATGGAGAAATACACTGTTTTTGGAAGAGTTACGCCAAACCAGAAACGTGCATTCGTCAGAGCGTTAAAAGAAAATGGAAAGACAGTCGCAATGACAGGAGATGGTGTCAATGACGTACTTGCACTGAAAGATGCCGATTGTAGTGTGGCAATGGCATCTGGCAGTGAGGCGGCAGCAAATGCAGCGCAGTTGGTGCTTTTAAATTCGGATTTTGCATGCATGCCATCCGTTGTATATGAAGGCAGAAGAGTCGTCAATAATATTCAGCGGTCAGCTTCTTTGTTTTTGATCAAGAATATATTTTCCATGCTGCTGGCGATCTTTTCCCTTGTATTTGGAATGAAATATCCGCTTGTACCAGCTCAGCTATCAATGCTCAGTGTATTTACAATTGGCGCACCAGCATTTTTCCTGGCCTTACAGCCAAATAAGAGCATAATCCGTGGACATTTCCTGACAAACGTTCTGTTGCGGGCATTACCGGCGGGATTGACCAATTTTGTCGTTGTTGCAACACTCGCAGCTATTTCAGAAAATTTACGGATTCCGTCAAATCAGTTATCTACGATTGCAATTGCCATTCTGGTCGCTGTTGGTATGGTGACGCTGATCCGCGTTTGTATGCCATTTAATGTTATGAGAGTAAGCGTCTGTATCGCAATGGCAGCAGGAATTGCGTGTTGTGTATTTCTGGTACCATCCCTGTTCGCACTTTATCCACTCAATGGAAAACAGTGGATCGTATTGATCGTTTGTGTTGCTATAGCAATTCCATTTCTGATACTGGCAAATTATATTACGGACTGGATCGTTGCCTATGCGGCAAAACACAACAAGGGATTTCGAAAAAGACTTGGACTGGATCACATTGTCCATGGACAGGAAAAATAATGTTATAAGAAATTATCAGTGGGAGAGATGAAAAAAATGAAAGAACTTCAGGAAAGTGAGCCCGGAGTCACCGGGGTCAAAGAAAATAAAATGGGAACCATGCCAGAAAATAAATTGATTCTGACAATGTCAATTCCTATCGTTATATCAATGCTCGTGCAGGCATTATATAATATCGTAGATAGTATATTTGTTGCGCAGATTAATGAAAATGCACTGACAGCAGTATCACTGGCATTTCCAGTGCAGAATTTGATGATTGCAGTGGCGACTGGTACCGGCGTTGGTATCAATGCACTGCTATCCAAAAGTCTGGGAGAAAGAAAGCAGGATACAGTCAATCGTTCAGCTAATATCGGAATTACACTTGCCATGTGCAGTTATGTGATCTTTGCTGCGATTGGAATATTCTTTTCCGGTGCTTTTTACGAGATACAGACAAATGTAGATGAAATTGTAACATATGGTAAGAGTTACATGAGCGTGGTTACAATCTGTTCATTTGGATTGTTTTTACAGGTGACCTGTGAAAGATTGTTACAGGGAACTGGTAAGACGCTGTTTTCAATGATCACGCAGTGTTGCGGAGCTGTTATTAATCTGATTCTTGATCCTATTCTGATTTTCGGATACTTTGGAATGCCAAAAATGGGAGTTGAAGGAGCAGCAATCGCTACTGTGATAGGGCAGATCGTTGCAGGAATTCTTGCTTACATATTGAATGTAAAGGTAAATAAAGAGATACATTTTGCGGTGAAGTATATGAGACCAAAGGCGTCAATTATTGCCAAGATCTATGAAGTCGGCGTTCCGTCTATCATTATGGCATCGATTGCGTCAGTTCTGACATTTGGAATGAATAAGATTCTGATCGGATTTTCAACGACAGCAACAGCGGTATTTGGCGTTTATTTTAAGCTGAACAGCTTTCTGTTCATGCCGGTATTTGGACTGAACAATGGTCTGATTCCTATTCTTGGATATAATTATGGTGCACGTAAACCGGCAAGAATTAAAAAGACCATTCGCCTTGGAATGACTTATGCAGTGTCTATTATGCTGGTTGGCTTTATTGTGTTCCAGATCATTCCTGATAAATTATTGCTGTTATTTAACGCATCTGCAGATATGCAGAAAATCGGAGATCCAGCACTTCGGATCATTGCATACAGTTTTATCTTCGCTGGATTTAACATTGTGTGCAGTACAGTATTTCAGGCAATTGGTAATCCAGTTCACAGCCTGCTGATGTCAGTGACCAGACAGCTTGTCGTAATTCTTCCAGTTGCTTATCTGCTGTCTCTGACAGGGAACATTGATTTGATATGGTTGTCCTTCCCAATCGCTGAAGTAGTTGCAATGCTGATGAGTTTATTCTTTATTCGTCGTACCATGAAGAAGATTGAAGTGTTAGAAGAAGTGTAGGCATAAAATCATACTGGCTGATCAAAAACAGAATGTGCAGCCAGATAAAGGTATGCATCATACATTGTATTCGGAGAATCAGGTTGCTCGCTGGTCAGCCACATTTGTATAGTACCGGTCAGACCAAAGGTATAGTAGTGTGCAATCGCAGGTTTTGTCAGGTGATGCAGATGCTCAGCCGGATGTGTAGGAAGTCTGTCCAACAATTGAAGAAAGGAACGATATATATAATTTCCTAACAGTTGTTCAAATGAGTTCGAACCATGAAGCTGATACAGGTGCCGGTAGTATTCATGATCTTTATAAAGGCAGATAAAGAGTAGATGGATCGCATCTCTTTCCATGTGATTTTCCAGCATGATGTCAACTTTTGCAACAATATCCTGCTGAAAAAGCCATTCGATGACTTCATATTTATCCTGAAAATGTTTATAAAAAGTTGGCCGAATGACACCGGCCTGATCCGTGATCATTTTAATTGTGATCCGTTCAAAATTAGTCGTGATCACCAGTTGTTTAAAACAGGAAGCGAGTTGTGCTTTTGTGGATTCTTTCGGGTGTTCCATATCCTATCATTCCTTTTGAAATTTTAATAAAACGATTCATAGAAGGATACATTTCGTTTGAAATGTATCCTTTTTCGTAATTATATGCGGCAAATGTCTCTTCAAGAATACATTTTTTATAAATTGCATACTTTATTGGACGTTTTCGCTGCGTAAGATAGAATCAGTGAAAGACATCTGAGATAACAGTATGGGCAACAACAGGAAAAGAAGGAAGTGAATCAATGAATCTGTTCGAAGTACTTGTGATATCTGTTGGATTGTCACTGGATGTATTTGCCTATGTCCTATATAAAGGAGCGATGATTTCCAGAATTGATAAGCGGGAGCTGTGCAAATTATGTGGTATATTTGGCAGCTGGCAGGTCGGTGCGATTCTGGTGGGCAATCTGATTACGGAGGTGCCGGCGATTCAGCAGACACATACACGCATGGAAATTCTGTGGCAGATCCTATCAGCAGTTATTTTTGCGGCAATTGGAATCTATATGCTGATCAGGGCAGCACACAGGGAGAATGTATTCGAGCATAAAGAAGACAGTTTTAATTACAGGCAGATTGTTCTGTGGGCATGTATAACCAGCATCGATGCTTTTTTTGCAGGAATAGGGTTTGGATTTCTGAATACACATCTTTTGCTCATGTGCGCAGAAGTCGGAATTATTACCATAATCAATGTTGTGGCAGGAATTCTGGCAGGGTACCGGCTCGGTTGTCAGGGCAAGAATCGTGCACTGATGCTTGGTGGAATTATTTTGCTGACAGGAGCCATGGAAGTACTGCTCAGGAAAATGTAGTCAGACAAAAGAAAAAGAACAGGGGAAATCTGATATTGCGGCGTAAGCGCAGAAAAGAGGAGAGAATATGGGGAGAGTATCACATAAAGCTTTAAGAGCAGCATTTGGAGCAGCGGTCGATGGAGTGGTAAAGTCCGTTAATCAGGGAAGGGAAGATAATCTGTTAAAGATCGTCGATCTTGCACAGGGATTTATGAAGGACTATTTTCTGCCGTCTACTTATGATGCAGCAAGAGACATGATTCGTAACAAAGACGGAAAATGGATGAAATATTTGAATAAGGGAATGTCAGAACTAAATCCCAATGTGATCAAAATGACTGCACTAAATCTGGGATATGAAGCGGCATTTCATGGTACAAAGAAGATGCACAGGGCCAGAGATAAATACAATTGTAATATTCCATGGGTCATACTGATGGATCCGACCAGTGCCTGTAATTTGCACTGTACAGGATGCTGGGCGGCTGAATATGGCCATACAATGGCACTTTCCTATGAGGATATGGATCGGGTGATCAGACAGGGCAAAAAGCTAGGTATCTATTTTTATATGTATACAGGGGGAGAGCCACTGGTCAGGAAGAAAGATCTGATCAGACTGTGCAAAAAACATAAAGACTGTGCATTTCATGCATTTACAAATGGGACACTTGTGGATGAGGAATTCTGTAAACAACTGCAGGAAGTCGGAAATCTGTCGCTTTCCATCAGTCTGGAAGGATATCAGAAGGTCAATGACAGCAGACGTGGAAATGGAACCTTTGATCATGTGATGCATGCGATGGATTTATTAAAGAAGTATGGAATCATCTTTGGAACATCAATTTGTTATACCAGATACAATATTGAAACAGTGACATCGGATGAATTTCTGGATATGATCATCGAGAAAGGATGCCGGTTCACTTGGTATTTTCACTATATGCCAGTAGGTAATGATGCAGCAGTAGAACTTCTTCCGACGAGCGAACAGCGAGAATACATGTATCACAGAGTTCGTGAGATCAGAGGGATGGAAGGTGGAAAACCAATTTTTGCAATGGATTTTCAGAATGATGGCGAATTTGTTGGCGGCTGTATTGCAGGTGGCAGGAACTACTGTCATATCAATCCGAATGGAGATGTCGAACCGTGCGTATTTATTCATTATTCATCGGCTAATATCAAAAAAGTCTCGTTACTGGAAGCACTGCAGCAACCGCTGTTTCAGGCATACAGTGAGGGGCAGCCATTTAATGAGAATCTGCTTCGTCCGTGTCCAATGCTGGAAAATCCGGAAAAATTGCGTGAAATGATCAGAAAAACGGGAGCAAAATCAACGGATATGCAGTGTCCGGAAGACGTCTGCCACCTGTGTGACAAATGTGCAGCTTATGCCAAGGACTGGGCGCCAGTCGCTGACAGATTGTGGAAGGAATCACAGGAAAAGAAGGCAGCAAGATCAAAACAGACACAGCAGGTTACGGCAGCCGCACTCAGTGAGGACAGCAGTGCTCATAACGACTGACAGGGAGCGCAGAGCACTGACAAATTAATCACATTTATACGAAAATAGTCTGTAGACAATTGTATTCAAGACCAAGAGCAATTCTTGCGGCAAGATCTGCGGAAAGAGAGTCCAGATATTGATGCAGTTCATGATTTTCAGGAAAGACATGCGTCAGCAGGGTAGCAGTCATGGATGAAATCTGTCTTGTCAATGTCTCCTGAGTGGAAATAGAAGGATTTTGTAACGTGGAGTTTCGGATGCAGTCGCCAAAAAAGTCTTTTATAATGGGATAATCCTGGGGCAGAATCTGTAAATCTGCAACACTGCGGTGAGCAGCCATGCAGCCAATTGCAGCTAGTAGCACATGAGAGCAAATGTTGTCGATGAACAAGGTTCTATATTCTGGCATGATGCGTTGCAGTAGAGATTCTATGGATGTGGGAGAAAATGCATCCAAAAACGTTTTCTCCAGGCAAATGGCACTTAGGTAGGGCAGAATCAGATCAATGCCGCAAAGCGCAGGCAACTGGGGAAGCAGATCATCATCCTCATCAGATGATGTGGATGATGTGGTATGCGCGAGCTTGATTGGAACGGCTGTTGGATAGTCCAGTGTCAGAATATGGTTCTGGGGTTGAAAACGGGCGTCATAGTGCAGAAAGAATGCAGGCATGCCCTTTAGAATCGTGTGCATATAATTTTCACAATGGTAATCGTAAAAGTCAGAGGTCAGGGAATGGTAGAGTTCTCTGGCCTTATTTACATTTGACAGGACCTGCTGGTATCCATGTTCGTAGAGGGAACGATAGTTCATCTGTTCCGAACCCTGAATACAGTCATGAGAAGCAAAATCGCCGGAAAAACTAGGGTTATCTATTGATTCATGAATACAGTAGAGGACCGCTTCCATTAACATATTTGCAGTTTCATAGGTAACGGAACTGCTTTCGTTCGATGTATATTTTTTTGTGAGCCAGCCAGTTAGAGCCAGTAATTCCTGATAATTACAATCCATATTTTTACCTCCAGCATAATTCAGTGAGTACCTGTAAATACAGGTCATTGTCCCAGCGTTGTTCTTCGTCGGTCTGTTCATATTCATCAAAGCCATCAGACTGATAAAAACCATCATAACCTGTACGAACCAGACGCGAAAATCGTTCCAGACATGTTCCAGCGAGGTATTCGGTGTCGCCGGCACAGACCGTTTCAAATTGCTGTTTCATAAAATTGAGCAGGGTTTCATCATTCAGGCGGTCCTGTGATTCATTTTTGAATTGATAGAAGATATCCTGTAATCGAATCAAGGTGTCTGCATAAGTATCCTGGGAAATATAGGCGGAGTTACAGAAAGTAAAAATCAACTGATCCAAGATGCCTTTGCCGAACTCGATGCGATTGTATTTCCTAAGGCTGGTATTTCGACTTGTAATCAGGGCGTGTGCATCTTTGGACGTAAGGGACAGGCCGAAATATTCGGATTTTTCATTACTGGAAAGAAGAGATGCCAGTTCAGTATGTTCGTCGCGGGTCAAAAGCAATTCATAAAGATTATGGTTCATAGAAGACCTCCTAATATACATTTCATAAAATAAAATCGTATTGTGGAAAAGGATAAGACTGAAAAGATTAGTATAAAAACCGGTAATAAACCAGTATAAAAACTAGTATATAAAATTAGTTAAAAAATGATTGGAAGCCAATTATACTGCCGTCTGAAAAGCATTACAAGACTTGAAAAAAAGCCGATTTTGTGGTAATATAATAGTGTAAAGAAGAGCAAAAATAAATAACAGAAATCAGAAATCAGAAATCAGAAATCAGAAATCAGAAATAAATAATAAATAAAAAAACTAATAAATTAGGAATCGAAATTGATATTAAGATATAGATATTAACACGATTGAAATTGTAAATAAGACTTTTGCACTGACCGACAATGAACGGGAACAGTGCAAAAGTTTTTTTATGTCTGAAAATCAGCGGGCAGATCCCGGATAGAACCTGATTTGCGGAACTGCATTGGTGTACACTGGAAAAATTTCTGGAAGGCCCGGTTAAAGGAACGGCTATTATTAAACCCACATTCAAAGCCGACCTCCGTGATGGACATATCGGTAGAAAGCAGAAGATTTCTGGCATAATCGATTCTGGTACGGTTCAGGTAGTCTGGAAAGGACATTGTGAACTTATTGGAAAATATATGAGAAATATAGAAGCGACTGATTTTTAAGTCACGAGCCATTTGTTCCAGTGAAAGATCCGAGGTAAAATTTTCGTTAATATAGGTCAGAATCTTTCGACAGGTATCGGAATAGTCCATATGCCGGTTACTGATGAAATGAAGATCTGTAAAAAGCAACGAAAAAAGAATATATAGGTAGCCTTTGGTCAGGCGAAAATCGTCCTGTGTGTGATAAAGGGATCGTATCTGTTCCATCAATTCCATACACTGTGCATTTTTTGTCTGGATATATGGGTCATCTGGATAAAACCGTGTAAAAGTGCCTGTAAAATCAAGGAGGATTTCCGGTGAGAAGATGATCAGGTCGGAGATACTTTCTTTTATGGTCTCGGTACTGTGAATGATATTGGGAAAGCAAATCGAAAAATCGCCAGCACCAAGAACCCGCTCTGCATCATTAATGCGGACCTTTACTTTTCCGGAACGGACATAGAAAAGTTCTACCTGCCGGTGAAGATGGGGAGGATAATTGTTATTATAGCTGGTATGTACATAGTAGTCTTCGCTGCGGGCCTGATAAAATCCATACATTGGACATGCTCCTTTCGTTGTACTACCTAATATTATAAAATACGTTGCAAAAAATGACAATGATACAGTGCAATATTTGTCCAAAAATAAAAGCAATTTGACTGGCAATATTTAAGTGGAATGGTATGATAGAAAAAAACACAGATGGAGGCAGTTAATATGAGTAAAGAAATGTGGATCGCAGATCTTGGTAACGGAAAATATAGAAATCCTGTTTTGTATGCGGATTATTCGGATCCGGATGCAATTAGAGTCGGGGATGATTATTTTATGATCGCATCGTCATTTTGTAATGCGCCAGCATTACCAATTCTGCATTCAAAGGATCTGGTCAACTGGAAAGTGGTAAATTATGTGCTGGATCGGATTCCGGAACACAGATACCAGAATCCAATTCATGGCTGTGGCGTATGGGCACCATCCATTCGCTATCATGAAGGAACATTTTTTGCATGTTTTCCAATGCCTGATGAAGGAATCTATATGAGTACGACAAAGGATCCATTTGGCAAGTGGTCAGAACCTGTTAATATCAGACCTGGCGCTGGCTGGATCGATCCATGTCCATTCTGGGATGAAGACGGAAAAGCCTACCTGGTAGCGGGGGTTGCCAAGAGTCGGATCGGCTATAAGAGCGTTCTTCATATGGTGGAAATGAAACCAGATGGAACAGGCGTATTTGGAGAAGAAGTAAAAGTATTTGATGGAAATGAAAACGACCAGATTACTATTGAAGGTCCCAAAATGTATAAACGCAATGGCTATTATTACATATTTGCACCGGCTGGTGGCGTTAAAATGGGCTGGCAGACGGTACTGCGCTCCAAAAATGTGTTTGGCCCTTACGAATACAAAGTTGTAATGAGACAAGGAGATTCACCGGTCAATGGTCCTCACCAGGGTGCATGGGTAGATACAGTGACAGGTCAGGATTGGTTCTTACATTTTCAGGATGTGTATGCAGCAGGCAGAATTACTCATCTGCAGCCAATGACATGGAAGAATGACTGGCCGATTATTGGTGTTTCAAAGGATGGAAATGAGTATGGAGAACCAGTCATGGAATATACAAAGCCAGATGTTGGAGCGACCTATCCAGTTTGTGAACCGGATACCACGGATGAATTTGATAATGATGAACTGGGATTACAGTGGCAGTGGAATGCAAACAGTGAACCGGATTGGTATCAGACAGATGGCAAAGCAGGAAAATTAAAGCTTCGAGCAGTTGAGAAAGCAGAACAGAGACCACTTTCAGATGTCAGAAATTTGCTGATTCAGAAGTGGCCTGCACCTGAATTTACCTGTGTGGCTAAGATGAATTTTGACGAATTATTACAGGGAGATACGGCAGGAATCGTTTCCATGGGTGTTACCTTTGGTGGCGTGGCAGTGGCAAAGACAGAAGACAGAATGGTCGTGGAAGCAATAACTGGAAAACAGTATTTTGACAAGGATGTTGCATACGCAGAGCAGAAAGTCACTCGTTTGGAAGATTTTAAAGGTGGAGATCTCTATCTGAAATACCAGGTAGAAAAGAATGGATTCCGTGAGAAAGCGGAAACAGAACATGCACCACTGGAGAAGATTACAATGTCCTATAGTTTTGACGGGATTCACTTCCAGGAAGCAGTCTCATTTGATTCTGAGGCCGGCAGATGGGTCGGAGTAAAGAATGGTATGTTTGCATATCACGAGGGCGCAGGAGAAGGCGGCTTTGCGAGTGCAGAATATTTCAGATATCAGTAAATGAGGGCTCACGCTGTAGATAAAATCATTTTGGCTAAAACAATTTGCATAAATAAAACAAATAAATAGGATTAAATAGATAGGATTAAATAAATAGAATTAAATAAATAGGATTAAATAAATATAAATAGAAATAGACAGAATTAAATAAATACAAATAAACATATGGTAATAAACAAATTGAATTAAACAAACAGATAAAAGCAGGAACAGTTGCGCAGATAGTCATAGGCGCATCTGTTCCTGCTTTTTCAATTCACTTATAAATGTCGAAATATATATAAAAAAGGCGGAAAAAGGAAAATTAAATAGATTTACCAATCATATAATGGTATGATATTCCTATAGAATTTAATTTAGCGGTTAATTCAATGAGGAGTGTACAAATGAAAAAAAGGAACTATGAATTTGGGGATTACATGAAACGATTGTATTTCCTTGCAGGAATTCTGCTCGTGATTTTGGTGGCAGTAATCCATATTTTCTGGGGAGATAAAGTGTTTGATATCGGTCTGGGAAAAGCCCAGGATATCAGTGATGAATGGACGCGTGCAGATGGCACCATGTTCAATCTTGAAAAAAATAAGGAATACAGACAGGATGGAATGGACGCCACCCTGTATTATCAAATTCCTGATACGATCGGAGAGGGGAAGGCTCTGGTCTTTATATCAAAGGATGCAGTAATTCGCGCCTGTGTGGATGGAGAAGTTGTATATGAGACTTATCAGTCGGACAGAGGGCTTTATAATATGTCAACAGGAGTCATCTGGAACATAATTGAACTGGATTCCGCTTATGCAGGTAAGACACTGACTCTTGAGATCGATCTGGTCTACCACAGTGGAAAGCCAAAGATCGATAACACATACATCGGAGATCCGGCAGCAATTACACTGCGTATTATGCAGAACAGCTGGCTCAGTATCATAGTAAGTATTTTTATCTTTGCCGTTGGTGTATTTACAATTGCAGTTAATTTTGTATTCAATAACAGCAGGAAAGTTAAGGATAATTCACTTTTATATCTGGGGGGATTTGCGGTCATGATATCCGCATGGTGCCTGATCGAGACGCAGATCTTTTCTCTGATCGTAAAAGATGTCATGATCCTGCAAGTCGTTGATAATATGCTTTTGACAATGTCTACAATGCCATTGTTCATTTATATGAACGAATCATTCCATCTTTTCCGGATGAAAACGGCTCGTGTAGTCGCAATACTGGATCTGATATACATATTTGTTACGATTATACTTCATGTTTCGCACATAGCAGATTTTCATCTGATGCTGCCATTCGCATTCGTTTTTTCAGGAATTGCAAGTCTTCTGCTGATTATTTGTGTCATACAGGAACAACAGCCGTTCAGGCACGGGTACATCAGGAACCGGTATGATACAATGAAACAGATCGGAATTGCTATTCTGGCAGTCAGCCTTTCCGTGGATCTGCTCCGGTATCTGATTCTTAATGATATTGATCGTGCAGTATTTTTGCGGTTCGGTCTTCTGATTTTCATCTGCTTTTTTGCAGCGGGCAATATGGCTTCAGCAACACAACTAATCCAGCAGGGAATGAAGGCGGAAATTATCAGTGATCTTGCATATATTGACGATCTGACCGGTACGGGCAACCGAAATGCGTATAATGAGAGTGTGAAATATGTGAATCGCCACGTGCAGCAGACGTGTGAACCTCTGCAAGTATGTGTCATTATGTTGGATGTCAACGAGTTAAAATACGTCAATGATACCAGGGGACATCAGGCAGGAAATGATCTGCTCATCCGTGCGTCACAGGCCATTAAAGAGACCTATGAGAATTCTAGATTTGTATATCGTGTCGGCGGTGATGAATTTATTGTTCTGTTCATAGGAGAAAAGGCAGTAACTGCTTTCCAGGAAAAAATAGAAAAATTCTATGAGAGTTGTAAGAAATACGATGTTTCCATCGCCATTGGAAGCTATTGCGGTCATGTAAAGGATGAAGCTGATTTTGAAAGAATCGAGCATCTTGCTGATCAGGCTATGTATGAAAATAAAGTTGCCTATAAAAAGAAAAATGGTATCAAAGGCAGAAAAACAGTACAAATTTAGTATAGACTTTATCCTGGATTCGGTATAAACTTTTGTGTGGAAAGTACTTACGGCCAGTCGGGAAAGGAGATACATAAAATGGCACAGTTAAAAGAGCATATAACAAATGCAGACACTATTGAAAAGATCGTAATCGATGATGCGGACACGAACATTGTAATCGCACCTTCGCAGGATGACCGTATCTACATCAGATATGTACAGAAGGCGGGAACGTCTTACCAGATCACGGAGGAAGATGGGGCACTTCGTATTCAGAAAGACAAGAAATGGTATGCCGTACTGTCAGCTGCTACATTAAGAACTAATCAGTTAATGGTCTTCCTGCCTGAAAAGGAATATCAGATGTTACAGGCTAAGACGACAAATGGTGATATCCATGCAGATGGTGTATTTGTACGGGAAAACGTCAAACTTCTGACCGGAAATGGGGAGATTAGTGCAACCCTGATCAAAGCTGGCGAAGATATCGTATTAAAGTCCAGAAATGGTAAAATAGAAATGAGCAGTCTTTCGGCAGAAAGCAGGATCGTGGCGAAAACGTCCAACGATGCAATATCCTTTGAAGGATGCGATGCCGGAAGACTGTTTCAGTGTCACACAACGAATGGTAATGTAACAGGAAGAATGCCGGAAAGCATGGAACACTATGCGATATATAGTCAGACGACCAATGGGCATAATAATCTGCCGACAGAACAGGAAGGACCTGAGAAGACAATTGATATAGAAACTGGAAACGGAGACATCAAGGTAACGTTCTAAGGAGATATTGGTAATATGAGTAAAGAAACGAAAGAAAATGAAATATTTGGACTGAAGGGTACATTTATCTACTCAGTCAGTCAGAATGAGTTAAAGATACAGGTGGGGACGGCAATTTGCAAAAATGGAATCTGTCAGGGGATATTTGAGCAGCTGCCAGAACAGTATCAGGATATTTTAGTCTATAACTACAGCGATAAGATCATTATTCCAGGAATGGTTGATCTTCATATCCATGCACCACAGTATCAGTTCCGTACGATCGGAATGGATATGGAACTGCTGGACTGGCTGAATACATACACATTTCCAGAGGAGTCCAGATATGCGGATCATGAGTATGCCCAAAAGGCTTATCAGTTGTTCGTAGATGATCTGCAAAAAGGTGCAACTACCCGTGCTGTGATTTTTGGTACGATGCATAAAGACGCAACCATGCTGTTAATGGACAAGCTCGAGAAAAGTGGATTGATAACAATGGCAGGACTGGTCAATATGGATCGGAATTGCCCGGAATATCTGTGTGATGAAAATGCAGAGACTTCTATTGAAAAGACAATCGCCTATGTGGAAGAAGCCAGAAATAAATATCAGAATACATATCCAGTTCTGACTCCAAGATTTATTCCGACCTGTTCGGACGAAGTGATGAAAGGGCTGAGTACACTGAAGCAGAAATATCATCTTGCACTGCAGTCCCATCTGTCTGAAAATCTTTCGGAAATAGACTGGGTAGCACAGCTTTGTCCAAAATCTGAGTCCTATACAGACGCATATGATCAGGCAGGATCTTTTGACGAATCAGGCAAGACGGTCATGGCACACTGTGTCCATCTTTCGGACAAGGAAATGGAACTGTTAAAGAGAAAACAGGTCTATATTGCACACTGTCCAGAGTCTAATATAAATCTTTCATCCGGCATCGCACCAGTCAGAACATTTTTACAGAAGAACATGCATGTCGGTATTGGAACAGATGTGGCTGCCGGAACATCAGCTAATATGCTGCAGGCCGTACGATTCGCAATTCAGGCATCCAAGATGTACTGGAGACTCTGTGATGAGACGAAAAAGCCATTGTCTGTGGAAGAAGCATTTTATCTGGCAACAAAAGGTGGCGGATCTTTCTTTGGCAGAGTCGGCAGCTTTGAAGCTGGATATGAATATGATGCAGTTGTTCTGGATGACAGTAAGATATTGTCAGCAAAAGAACTCAATACAAAAGAACGTTTTGAAAGACTGCTTTATCTGGGAGACAACTCCAATGTAACAGCAAAATTTGTTGCAGGGAGAAAAATTAATTGTCAGTAATGTTGGCAGTCTGAACAGTATTGAAAATACAGCCCGTAACTTAGGTAAAATATGGATGAAGGTAAAAATGAATTGTATCAGATATAGAGATACGATATACTGATAATCGGATTATAAGTTAACAGGAGGATATTTGCTTGAATAACAAAGAGAAGTTTTTAAATGCAGCCAGATATATGGTGCTCGCAGGCGTTATTGTACTTGCAGTCATCAAATTTTCTGGCATAACCGCTTTTCTGACACATATGAATAATGTGGCAATGCCACTTTTATTAGGTATGGTAATTGCCTATGCATTAAATATTCTGGTCAGAAAACTGGAAAAAATCTACTTCCCAAAAACAGAAAATAAATGGATCAACAGAAGCCGCAGAGGGGTCTGTATCTTTTTATCTATTTTTATCATTATCGGAATCATATCGATCGTTACGGTGTTAGTAGTACCCGAACTGATCAAAGCGATAACGATGATGGTCGAATCAGCACCGGCATCACTTACAAAAGCACAGAAGTTCTTTAACGATCTGTTGCAGAAGTATCCTGCAATTGAAGATAGTTTTGCAAGTATGAAGATCGACATTTCCTCTATGCTTCAGAGTGTTATGAATACGCTCTCTGCGATTCTGAACGGATTTATCAATTCGACATTTTCATTTGTCAGTGCGCTGACAAGTGGTGTGATGAACTTTGTAATTGGACTGATCTTTGCCATTTATATTCTGTTCAACAAAGAGAAACTTTCTATACAGTTCAAAAGAATTCTTAAAGCATTTTGTAAGAGCAGAACTGTGAACAGAGTGATGTACATTGTAGACACTGCAAATGTCACATTTTCCAATTTCATTGTTGGACAGTGCGTTGAGGCAGTGATCCTTGGTAGTCTCTGTACCATCGGGATGCTGATCTTGGGATTTCCATATGCTCCGATGGTTGGCGCATTTATTGGGGCAACAGCATTAATTCCAGTGGTAGGAGCTTATCTGGGAGCCGGACTTGGAGCATTTATGATCATAACGATCAATCCAATGAAGGCATTGTTCTTTATCTTATTTATTGTTGTATTACAGCAGATCGAGGGAAATCTGATCTATCCTAGAGTAGTAGGTTCTTCTGTTGGACTTCCCGGCATCTGGGTGCTCGCCGCTGTAACACTCGGTGGCGGACTTGGTGGAATCTTTGGTATGCTGATCGCAGTGCCGATTGCGGCAACTGCTTACCGGCTTTTACGTGAGAAAGTGAGGAATAAGCTTATGTTTGATTCAGATTATTGTCATGTAGAGTATAAGGAAAAGGAAAATGTAGTTCTTCTTACCTGGAAGAAAGAGTCTCATGGAGAACATTACAGAAAACCAACGACATTTGCACTGGAGCTCGTGCGCAAATATGATAACTGTAATTTTGTCTGTGATGCAAGAAATGGATTTGAAGATACGGTTGAAGATACAGAGTGGGTCAAAACTGTATTTTTGCCAGAACTCTCCAAGGCGGGCTGTAAACAGGTCGTATTCATTATGAATGAAGTCAACGACATTGAAGAGGAAATGGATATGTGGACAGCAGAGTTCTGCAAATATTTCACAGTGCATAAAGTAACGGATTTTGAAGATGTGCCAGGGGTACTTGCAAAGTCAGAGAAACAGTGAAAAATAATAGGTAACAGATAAAAAAGGCATTGGATACAGTCTAAAAAAGATAGTTTTAAAGACTGGATCCGATGCCTTTTTTTCTATATATAAGATCGAAACGATTGGATGGATCAGAGTCCTGCGACACTTAAAGGGCGTTCCATTCTTTTGACGGCTGGCATAGTCATGCGCAGTGGATCAAGAATAACGGACAGATCCTGCGTTGTCAGATCAGTTTCCTGAAGGACCAGTTCCCGAAGTGGGGTATTTGTGCGAAGAGATTCTTTTGCGAGTGCGGCAGCCTTTTTATAGCCAATATAAGGACAAAGTGCAGTGCTGATTCCGACACTGGAGGAAAGAAGTTCTTCACAGCGTGCCTTATCTGCAGTAATGCCGGTAATACAGTTATCTGTCAAAGTGGCAGCAGCGTTTTTCAGAGTTTCGATCGATTCAAAGAGACGATAGAAAAGGACCGGCTCAAATGCGTTAAGTTCAAGCTGTCCGGCCTCTGCAGCCAGAGTGATCGTGGTATCATTTCCAATAATATGAAAAGCTACCTGGGATACTACTTCCGGAATCACAGGGTTTACTTTTCCAGGCATGATCGAGGAACCATTCTGTTTTGCAGGAAGATGAATTTCTGCGATTCCTGTCTTAGGTCCACTGGATAAAAGACGAAGATCATTGCAGATCTTGCTGAGTGTGACGGCACAGGTTTTCAAACAGGCGGATACCTGAACAAAACCATCTAGGTTCTGTGTTGCGTCAAAAAGATCATCAGCCTGGGAGCAGTCGAAGCTGGTCAGAGAATTTAGAACAGGCACGATATGGGTCAGATAGAAACTGCTGACATTAATTGCAGATCCAATTGCAGTAGCACCCATATTTAGACTACTGACCTCATCTAAGACATGATGCAGGCGGCGGATATCCCGTTCAATTACGGAACTATATGCATGAAAAGACTGCCCAAGGCGCATAGGGACGGCATCCTGTAACTGGGTACGTCCCATTTTTAATATAGAATCGAATTCTTTGGATTTTTTCATCATGGCAGCCTGTAAACGTTTCAGTTCATGAATTGTACCGGGAAGCAGCGACAGAATAGTGAGCTTGCCGGCAGAAGGAACGACATCATTGGTGGACTGTGCCATGTTGACATGATCATTTGGATGTACAATCGAATAATTGCCCTTGTGTCCACCGAGCAGTTCGATGGCTCTGTTCGCAATGACTTCGTTTGCATTCATGTTAGCAGAAGTACCAGCACCGCCCTGAATGCTGTCTACAATAAAGGAATCATGCAGTTTGCCACTGATAATTTCGTCACATGCCTGCTCAATTGCAGCAGCAATATTGACGGGAAGCAGACCAGCCTGCTGATTCGTAATGGCAGCAGCTTTTTTTATGGTTGCCAGACTTTTGATAAATTCACTGTGCAGTGGATGTCCTGTAATGGAAAAATTGTTCTTAGCCCTCAGGCTCTGTATGCCGTAGTAGGCATCTTCTGGTACAGCCAGAGTTCCGATGGAATCGCTTTCAATACGCATATTCATGATGAAAATCCTCTCTTTTTTTAAATTAATTATGATATGAAATTCATTGACCGGTCATGAATAAATTCTGGAATAAAATGGTATCCCGAACACGAAACAAAGGATAGCATTCCTCTCACTAAATGTAAATACGTAAAGTGAAAAAGCGCAGACTGGTAACTTTTATCCTTTTAAACTTAAATAAATTAAATAAAAGCACCCTCTAACATTTTTGAAAGAGAGTGCTTTTGAATAAATCGGACATCGGTCCTGTTAGATTGTCATGACAACACCAAAGCGATTTAAAAATGCCTCGTGCTCCTTATAATTTCGATCATAAGTGCCGACTTTTCGCCAGAAACTACGGTCATGGTTCATGTGCATAATATGACAGAGTTCATGTATGACAACATAATCAATAGAGCTTAATGGTGCCATGGAAAGTCGGTAATTAAAGGTCAGTTCTTTATAGGAATTACAGGTGCCCCAGGTTCCACTCGTGTCTACAATCGTAAAACTTTTTGCATGGACACCGATTATTTTTTCATAGTATTTGACCCGCTTGGCGATCAGTTGTTTGGTCTTCTTTGTATAGTAGCGTTTTAACTGAATGGGAATCTGTTCCCGGTCATCTGGAATTTCAGGTAAAAGTTCTTCCAGCTTACAAAGTTTACCGAGATACAGATAGTTCTCCTCGGTATCGTGATTTTTCTGGGAGGAAATATACTGTCGGTTCTCCAGCCTTTTCAGGACTTTCAGAATAGGCTTTTTATTTGTCATCAGAAAGGCTTCCAGTTCCTGTTGTGAACTGCCAGATGGCGCTTTTATATTAATATGGCCTTCCGGACTGATTTCCAGTTCCATTTTCTTTCTTTTTGAATATTGCGTTTGGTAGATGACTTCTGTATCATCAATCATATACTGCATGGCGACTCCTTACATCGATCTTCTGACTGTTTTGTTAGTATTGAACCATAAAAGGTGGTTCAGTACAGTTACATTCTATTATATAATACCCGTCAATAGGGATATTCAGTATGGAAAATGAATGAACTGCTTACATGAATTTAAACTTTATAAATAAAAAGTATTGACAAAGTTACAGCTTTGTAGTATATTAACAAAGCACTTGTTGAGAAAAACAGGTCATGCGCGAGTGGCTCAGTGGTGGAGCACCTCCTTGCCAAGGAGGGGGTCGCGGGTTCGATCCCCGTCTCGCGCTTATTTTTTTAGGGAAGCCGCTATATGTGTGGCTTCTTTTTTGTACAAAATCTTAATCATCCTATCGTCTGTTTGGCAGCAGTGCCTAAGATATTTGTTCCTGTCTGTAAAATATGCAATATAACTCCCATTAAATCTGATTTAGTTCAATATCTGTGATATAATGAGAGGAACAAATCAGATATTGTAAGGGGAGATAAAGGTGAGAGAACGAATTAACTACTCGATGCAGTTCTAAGACTGACAGCAGGTTGCATCGAGGTTCAGAGAGGTATATCCGATGTTGTCAGAACTGCATTGATCAAATAGAAGATTTATATTTGAAAGGAATGTAGTTTTGTATGAATGAATATGTTAAGAATTTAAATAGGATTGAATTTGTTGTTACAATGGCTTGTACTGGAAAATGTAAGCATTGTTCCGAAGGAGAACATAGTTTGCATAATGCACATATAGATGCAGATATTGCTGCGAATATAATTCGAGATATTTGTAAAGTGTATAAAATTAATTCATTAATGACCTTTGGAGGAGAAGCATTGCTTTATCCGGAAGTGGTCTGTAAAATACATAAAACCGCTACCGAACTGGGAATCCAATCGAGGGATCTGATTACAAATGGATTTTTTACCAGGGATAGAACACGGATAAAAGAAGTTGTGGAATTGCTTGCTGATAGTGGCGTACGTACAATATTATTGTCTGTAGATGCTTTTCATCAGGAAAGTATACCATTGGAACCAGTGAAATATTTTGCTGCATGTGTAAGGAAAAAGGGAATCACAATAACATTAAGTCCGGCCTGGCTCGTGAGCAGAGAGGATCATAATGGTTACAATGTGAAAACCAGAGAAGTATTGAAAGAATTTGAGGATTTAGAAATTCCAGTGTCCCAAGGAAATGTTATTTTTCCAAGTGGCAATGCAATTAAATATTTAGGAGCGTATTTTGATGGAAACACAAAATACGCGAGTCCATATGATGAGGATGTGCGGGATATCAGGGCAATTAGTATTTCATCCGATGGTGATGTATTAAATAGTAATGTTTACGAACAGAATATATTGGACATTCTTAGCAAATACAGACCGTAAGACCATAATAAAATAATTAAGCTACGTACAATTGACAAATATCAGTGGTACGTAGCTTTTTATTATGTCTATGGAAGGTGGTTAATTTTCGTAGCAGTAAAGGCCATCGAACTGAGGCTTGATCACATATTTTCCAGCACTGTCGATCACACCAAATTTTCCATTCTCTTTTACAATACAGAGTCCATCGTTATGGAACATGCCAACAGTATCAGGGATATAAGAGTATGTCTGAAGAGCATCGAATTTTGCATCAGTTATTATTTTACCATTCACATCCAGATAGCCGTATTTATTGCCCTTTTTGTAATAGGTAACCGGACTATATACATTTAGATCGCCTAAATAATCGTACTGAGGCTGTACAACAAATGTTCCGTCGGTGTTGATAATTCCAAAATCCTGACCTGACTCAGCAACGGCATATCCATTGACGAATCGGCCGGCCAGGTTGAAATGGGAGTCAATCATCATTTGTCCATTTGAATTGATATATCCCCATTTATTATCTTTTTCTACCGCAGCAAGATCATCTGTATCAGAGAAACTCATAACGTAATCGTAGATAGGGCTAATGGCAAAGGTACCCTGCTCATTCAAATAGCCATATTTATCATGTACGGAGGCTACACGCAGTCCGCGAAAACTGACTGAGGACAACGTCGAAAACTGCAGACTGGTAAGCTGTTTTCCATTCGAATCGAGGAGTCCCTTCTGTTGATCACCATTTTCTATGACAGCAATACCATTGCGAAAACTGAAAGCATTTGCAAAGTTGGGGTCAATCACAAAACTACCACTCTTGTCAATATATCCATAGTAGCCGTAACGTTCTACACAGGCAAGTCCGTCATCAGTAAAAGGGGAAGCATCATCGAACTGTGGTTTGATCACAAAATCGCCATCGGTATTGATGTACCCCCATTTCCCATCTGACTTGACGGCTGCAAGATCATGTTAAAAGACGGAAGCATCGTCAAATTGTGGGGATATGATATAGGTTCCTTTTGTGTTGATGAAGCCGTACTTGTTATTTTCACAAACGGCGGCAATGCCATTTTTAAAGGCAGAGGTAGCATCAAATTTCGGTTCAATTGCATAGGTTCCTTTTTGATTGATGTAGCCCCATTTGTTAGCGGTCTTGGCAGGGAGCAGCCCTTCAGAAAAAATATATTCTGACTGGTTGTTTGCGTTATGAAGAAAGCTGTATACTGTAAAGGAGATTGCAGCTATCAGCAAAATGACTGCTGGTATCAGCAGGAACAGTAACTTTTTATGATCCGTATGAGCAGCTGGCGCCTGGGAAGATGAAAATACTGGTTGTTGTAATTGTTCTGATTTTTCCATTTTTATGCCTTTCTTATTACTTATTATCATGGATTTATCCATTTGTATGTTAAGAGAATAGCATATGAAAAGGGGCAGAACAAGAAAACGGCGATGGTAAATAAGGATGAAAACCGGTCTGTAATTACGCAATCAGGCAGGGCGGACAGGTACCAATGAACCACAAAATTGTCGTAACTAGTGAAAATGGCAGAAAACAAAAGAAAGCCAAAGTACAGTTAAGGAAATAGTCGTGGAAAATGTCAGCGGAAATGATATCATACGAAGAAAAATGAGGTAAATAACAAGAAATAGCAGGAACAGTAACAGGTACAGTAGCAGGAACAGTAATAGGAACAGTAACAAGTAACAGTAACAGGAACAATAACAGGGAGGATAACAGAATGAAACTGGATGGAGTAGGAATTATGGTAACGGATATGGCTAAAATGATCAGATTTTACAGAGATGTATTAGGATTTTCTATTAAGGACGAGGAAAATACATCTAATGTTTATCTGGAAAAGGATGGAACTTTGTTTTTACTGTACAGAAGAACAGACTTTGAAAAGATGACAGGAAGACGATATCATTATGCACAGCAGATCAATGGACATTTTGAATTAGCATTGAGTGTTGAAAACTACAAAGCAGTGGACGAGACCTATCGCAGAGTTCTGGCAGGGGGAGCAACTCCAGTTATGGAGCCGGAAACAGAAAGCTGGGGGCAGAGAACCTGCTATATAGCTGACCCGGAAGGAAATCTGATTGAGATTGGTTCTTTTCAGGAGAAATAGAAACGAATTATGGCGTTCTTTGTTGATATGATATTTGGAATTGATGGAATCTGGCTTGCTATATTTACTGCGGAAGCAATCACATTATTTGTGACTGCAGGTCTTCTGGTCAAAAACAGAACCCGATATCAGTATATGTGATGAAAAGAAAAAACTAGGCAGACAGTATAAAACGTATTATAATACCTTCTATATATAGGAAAATGCAGGTAATTAAAGGAGGCAGAAGAATGATACGATTTGAATGTGACTATGCAGAAGGTGCGCATCCACGCATTTTACAGGCGTTAATGAAGACAAATGAAGAACAGACACCGGGGTACGGGATGGACGTACACTGTGATCATGCCAGACAACTGATCCGTGAGGCTTGTGGTGTGGAGCATGCGAGTGTGGAATTTCTGGTTGGAGGGACACAGACAAATGCAACTGTAATCAGTGCCTGTCTGAAACCGTATCAGGGCGTTCTGTGCGCCGAGAGCGGACATATCAATGTACATGAAACCGGAGCTATCGAGGCTGGTGGACATAAAGTGCTTGCTGTGAAAAGAGAACAGACAAGACAAGATGATGGAAAGCTGACAGCCGGAGAAATCGAGCAGGCGTGGGTCGCACATATGCAGGATGCCAACCATGAGCATATGGTTCAGCCAGGAATGGTCTACATTTCCCAGCCGACCGAGAATGGAACACTGTATACAGCAACAGAGTTAGAAGCAATCAGTAAAGTCTGCCATTCTATTGGCATTCCACTCTATATCGATGGTGCAAGATGTGGATATGGACTGATGGCACCTGGAAATGATGTGACTTTAAAAGAATATGCAAAGTATGCAGATGTCTTTTATATTGGTGGAACAAAAGTCGGTGCGTTGTTCGGAGAGGCAGTTGTAATTGTAAATGATGATCTGAAGAAGGATTTCCGTTATTATATCAAACAGCATGGTGGTATGCTTGCAAAAGGAAGACTATTGGGGATTCAGTTCGAGACTTTGTTTGAAGATGGTCTCTATCAGGAAATTTCCGCACATGCAATTAAAATGGCACTTCGCGTTCGTCAGGCATTTGAGGATAGCGGTGTGAAAATGTTCTTCTCATCTGTTACGAATCAGCAGTTCCCAATTCTTACAAAAGAACAACAGAGCAGACTCGCAGAGAACTATGCATTTAGCTTCTGGGAACAACTTGATGAGGAACATGTGGTAGTTCGTTTCTGTACAAGCTGGGCAACAAAAGAAGAACAGGTTGCAATGCTTGAAAATGATATCAGAGATATTTGTGGCAGTTGCAGGGAGGCGTAAGCAATGGAAGGCTATCTATATGGAATTGATATGCAGTCAGAAAATTACGGAGAAGTGCGCAGACCGGTGCTATATTTCAAAGGCTGTTCACTAAACTGTAGCTGGTGCCATGTGAATGATCTTAAGAGTGTAGCTGGTAGCTGTATTCTGGAATCAGATGATCAGGATGAAAAATACCGAATGACGCTGGAGCAGGTCATGCAGAAACTGAACTGTCAGGAATGGACGGACGAACAGAAAAAAATCGGAGTTGTGCTGGCTGGTGGAGAATTACTGCTTCAGACTAGCTTTGCGATGGCAATTATAAAAGAACTGAAAAAGATGGAAATCTATGTAGGAGTGGAGACGACAGGAAATGCCCCTGCGGAGGATTTCAATCAGGTGGCACCTTTGGCAGATGTGCTCTACTGGGATCTAAAGTTATACGATCCGGTAAAACATAAACAGATGACAAAGGCGGATAACCAGCAGTTGGTACAAAATTTCAAATGGGCCGCCCAGCAGGAATTACCAGTGCTTGCAAAAATACAGGTACTGCATGGGGTCAACGAGAAAGAAAAGGATGCCAGACAGTACGTACGCTTCTTAAAAGAAATTGGAGTAAAAAAAGTTGCTCTACAGGGAATGTTCAGCAGACAGTATGCAATCATTTTTCAGAGAGCAGGTATGTTGAAAAATCTATAAGCAGCGTAAATAGTCTGGATACTGTATACACATTTAACAGAATTTATGAAATATTCAGAATGCTTGACAGGTTATAAAACCTTAACATATTTTAAGGTAAATTTATTATACAATTTATTGCTATTTGGAAAAGTTTTCTTTATAATAACGGTTAACATAAATGAACCAGGGAGGAAACTGTAGTGATAGAGCAGATTTTAGAATACAACAAGAATTTTGTTAAGACAAAACAATACGAAGAATATGAAACCAGCAAATATCCTGATAAGAAGCTTGCAATCTTATCCTGTATGGATACCAGACTTACTCAGCTTCTTCCAGCAGCACTTGGGCTGAAAAATGGAGATGCAAAGATTATCAAGAATGCAGGTGGAGTCATTACACATCCTTATGGCAGTGTGGTACGTAGCCTTTTGATTGCAATTCTTGAACTTCATGTTAAAGATATTATGGTAATTGGACATACAGATTGTGGTGTACAGAACCTTGATAGTGATGAGATGATTGAAATGATGATAGAGCGGGGCGTATCAAGACATGATATCGATCTGATCCAGTCAAGTGGTATTGATTTTAAGAAATGGCTAGGTGGATTTGATTGTATCGATGATTCAGTAGCCAATACAGTAAAGCAGTTGCGGAAACATCCAATGATTCCTAAAGATGTAAATATTCAGGGATACGTGATGGATTCTGTTACCGGTGCATTAACAGTGGTCAACTGCGATGAACAGTAAGTCTTTTTAATGACAGATGCGGAATGGATAAAACGAATCCATTCCGTTTTTCATTTTCAAATCCATGTCTACTGCTCTATATTGGGAAAAAAACAGGGAATTAAGTACAGTTGTTTTCTGTTGCCCAGACATTTATAATACACAGGTGACAGAAAAATAAGTCAATGGAAACAGTTGAATTGATTCCCTCAAAGAACAGTAAGATCGAGCAGAAAGTGGGAACGGAGGAGAAATTTATGAAAGAGAATAAGGCGACTTTACTGGCAGTAGTGATCTGCGAAGTTATCATTATTCCAGTATGTTATTTTATGATATCAAAATCGATACTTGTTACACTTGTAGCGGCAATCGTGGTAGCAGCACTGATCGTCATGTATATGCGTAAGGCACAGGGAGTTGCGGTTAGCATGGAAAAGGTATTTCGTGAAGCATATCCGGAAGAGACGATTACGTATTGTCATCTGGCAGACATCTATAAAAGTGAAGGTGGAACATCAAGTGTTGTGCTGATCGTCTCGGAAAATGCAATATTTGTTATCATTTTGGAACAGGACGGACCAATCGTACATAAACTTGCCTGGGATGAGATCGAAAGCTATTCTTGTGGTGCGGTATTGGAATTAAAACTTAAGGAGAATGACATGAATCTTGCCTTTAATATCTATGATTCTAAGGTGTTAGATGAATTGCTTGGCAAACATATTCCAAGTGAAAAGTAATATAATGATCTTTTATATAAGTGTGGAAAAGACTTTTTAGGATGACAGGAGAAGAAAAATGATAGAAAATGTTGTGCTCGACATGGGAAATGTATTACTTGATTATAATCCGGATGTTGCACTGGATCTTTTTTTTCAGACAGAAGAGGATAAAGAACTGATCAGACAGGAGTTATTTGAAGGAGAGGAATGGTTTCAGGCTGATATGGGAGAGATAACGGATGAGGAGATGTTCACCTCCATCAGCAGAAGAATTCCTCAGCGGCTTCAGGAAGGCCTGAAGCTGTGCATTGATAGCTGGCATGTGTGTATGAAACCATTGCCGGGTGCCGCAGCATTTTGTGATTACATTCGGGATAAAGGGTATGGAATTTATGTCCTGTCGAATGCAAGTACTTCATTCTATCAGTATTTTCCTGAATTTCGTCCGCTCGAATATTTTGATGGCTATCTAGTTTCCTCTGATGTACATATGGTGAAACCAGATGCAGGAATCTATCAGTGTTTTCTGAATAAGTATCAGCTAGAGGCGAAGAGCTGCCTCTTTATTGATGACAGAGCAGACAATGTCAAAGGAGCAGAAAATGCAGGTATGTACGCGGAAAGATTCACAGGAAGCTATGATGCAATAGCTGCAAAATATCATTTATAATGAAAATAGCAGAAAAACAGCAGATAATATCGATTTAAGTAATTAATTTTACAATAAGTGTTGACAAATATATGAACGTGTAGTATAGTGTTCAATGTTGACGCCAATAATTAAAACATCAACTTAATAGTCAATTGCGCGAGTGGCTCAGTGGTGGAGCACCTCCTTGCCAAGGAGGGGGTCGCGGGTTCGATCCCCGTCTCGCGCTTTTTTTATTTTAGGGAAGTCGCTTAATCAAGCGGCTTTTTTTGTTGTTCTAATAACGTTCTATATATAATCTCACATAACATAATCTCATGAACTATTTGAAATCTAGTCGAATTTGGAACTGGAAAAATAGGAAAAATCCCAATGATGTTTAAGCAAAATTATGAATAAATAATTTACCGGACAAGGTAGAATGTGGTAACACATAGAAAAAGTATAGCAATGCATAGGAAAAGACATATTGACGTATGTCTATCTATATGCTATATAAATATATAGATGAATATCAATATGTATCTGCGTTTATAATGAACAATCAGTTATAACGGATAAGAAGTGAGGTAATAAAATGAATGAGATGGATGTAGCTTTAATATGTAAAGCACTTGGAGATGCGAATCGACTGAAAATTGTAAAGATGCTTTCAGAAGGAGAAAAATGTGCCTGTGTACTGCTGGAAGCATTTGAAATAACCCAGCCAACATTGTCACATCATTGTAGAATATTGGCTGAATGTGGTTTGGTCACAGCAAGAAAAGAGGGAAAGTGGACTCATTATTCTTTAAATGCACAGACGTTAAATGCATTTCGTTCATTTATTGGGGAATTGCATTGCGGGGAAGGTGTATCTGCAGAATCAGGAACACAAAATGAGAAGATACAGAATTCAGCACAAGAAGTTAGTGAAGGAGGATATTGCTGCAAATGATACTGGATTTTTTACAGAACCAGATTTTGGGTATGAGATGGTTGAACGAACTGGCAGGCAGCGTTCTTGAAAGACTGGGGATTTCTGTAACGACCCGAATTGGAGGAAGTCTTCAGTTCTTCTTTTATGATGTTATCAAGATCACAATTTTATTATGTTGTCTGATCTTTATGATTTCTTATATTCAGAGTTACTTTCCACCGGAAAGAAGTAAAAAAATCATGGGACATTTTCATGGCCTATGGGCAAATATAATAGCGGCATTGCTTGGTACAGTCACACCTTTTTGTTCCTGTTCATCAATTCCATTATTTATCGGGTTTACCAGTGCAGGACTACCGCTTGGTGTCACTTTTTCTTTTTTGATCTCATCACCTATGGTAGATTTGGGAAGTCTGGTATTGCTAATGAGCATATTTGGAGGCAAGGTTGCAATTGCATATGTATTGGTGGGACTTGTTATCGCGGTAGTAGGTGGAACACTGATTGAAAAAATGCATATGGAAGAACAGGTTGAAGATTTTATTCGAAGTACAGCGTCAGCTGAAATTGATGTAGATGCGCCAGTACAACTGGAACGGTTGTCCTATGCATTACAACAGGTCAGAGATACATTTAGAAAAGTTTTTCCATATATTTTGCTGGGAGTAGGAATTGGTGCAGTAATCCATAACTGGATTCCAGAAAACTGGATAGAATCAGTATTAGGAAATAGAAATCCAATTGCAGTAGTACTGGCAACGGTAGTTGGCATTCCAATGTATGCGGACATATTTGGAACGATTCCAATCGCTGAGGCACTACTGTTCAAAGGAGCGCAGCTTGGTACGGTGTTAAGTTTTATGATGGCAGTAACGACACTGTCGTTGCCATCTGTCATTATGCTTAGAAAAGCAGTTAAGCCCAAATTACTTATTATTTTTATTTCAATATGCACGGTAGGTATTATTTTGGTAGGGTATTTGTTCAATCTATTTAGTTATTTGTTTTTCTAGAGCATGAAGATGTGAAAAAAAGAGCGTCGTGCATTGCGAGAGTAATATAAGTTATATAAGAGAAGGAGATATTATTATGTTATTTTTTCATAAAGATAATCAACAAATAGAGAGTTCACAAAAAGAGTCGTCAAAGCAAGAAAAGAAAAATATTGAAACTGTAGAAGTTAAGATCCTTGGGGGTGGGTGCGATAAGTGCAACAGCCTGGAAGAAAATACAAAGCTGGCCATGGAAGAATTAAAAGTTTCATATCACATAACACATGTAACTGATTTTGCGCAGATTGCAGCCATGGGTGTGATGTCAACACCAGCGCTTGTATTAAATGGGAAAGTGGTTTCAATGGGAAAAGTCCTGAAGAAAGAGGATGTTAAGAAATTAGTGGAAAGGAAATTATATGAATAAAGAAAAACCAAAAGTTGCATTTGTATGTGTGCACAATTCCTGCAGAAGTCAGATCGCAGAGGCATTGGGAAGAAAATATGCGGGTGATGCTTTTGATAGTTATTCAGCAGGAACTGAGACCAGGCCTGCAATTAATTCAGATGCTGTAAGGCTTATGAAACAATTATATGGAATTGATATGGAGGAGATACAGTATTCAAAGTTATTGAAGGATATACCACAGCCAGACATTGTAATTACCATGGGGTGTAATGTTTCCTGTCCAACTATATATGGAAGTTATCGTGAAGACTGGGGATTAGAAGATCCAACAGGCAAAACGGATGAAGATTTTTTATACACAATTAGAGAAATTGAGGAAAAAGTAAAGCTTTTGAGAAAGCGTATCCTGAAAACAATCGTATAATCAACGAAAAACGACAGAAAAGTCCAGTATTCTACCAAATGGTTTACGCTATTTTGTAAAATAGGCATTTATAGACCCTCATTTCAACAAAATGTGTGATGGAATTTTATGGAAGTGAGTGCTACAATTGATAAATGTGATAAAAAATGATTCTACAGATAAGAGTGAATGGTTTTACGATAGTGAAAAACAAAGGAGACGAAAGTAATAATGAACAAAAGTATTGGATCTAAAATAGGTGTTATGCTTGGTATACTTGTCGTAGTTTTTCTTCTCAATGTAGGCATGAATCTGAGAGGGTTAGTCAACATTTCAACAGCTACAAAACAGCTCATCAATGTATATATTAATCTTCAGAAGGATCAGGCAGATGTGGAAGACGACATCCAGACATTGAAACTCTATGCAAATATGATGACGATGTTAGATGAACAGGAAACTGTTATGGGAATGGCATCAGCAACGACTGAAACAATTGGCAACATGAATACAACAATGGCAGATATTGAAAATCTGGCAGCACAGACAAATGATCAGGAACTGATCACCTCTGTTCAAAATTTTAAAGAGGGAACCAAGCTGATTACAGATGCAGCAGCATCCATCAGTTCAGCAGTAAAATCAGGAGATAAGGCAACAGCATCTTCTTACAGCAGTAAGATATACGGACTCATTACAGACTTTGAAACAATCAGAGATGAATTTGAGGATACTTTTAATACGAAATTATCCACATCAGAGACAACTATGAGAAAAGATGTAACAGGTACAATTTCTATGGCGTTCGTTCTGATCGTAGTGTTTGTAGTTTCTGTTATTTTCTTTATTCTGATGGCAATGAAAACAATTATCAAACCAGCGAAGAGTGCGGCAACACAGCTCAATGATATTATTGATAAGATCAACCGAGAAGAGGGAGATCTGACTGAGCGTGTTTCGGTATCTACCCAAGATGAAATCGGAAAACTGGTCGATGGTATTAATACATTTATTGAAAAGTTACAGACCAATATGCAGGATATCAAGCAGGAATCACAAAATCTTGATAAGTATGCTTCCAATATGCTTGGCATGGTAGAAGAATCTGGTGATAATACGAACAGTATTTCTGCAGCAATGCAGCAGCTGGCAGCCAGCATGGAAGAAGTATCAGCAACATCAGAGCAGATGAGCACAAGTGCGGAAGCAGTTCTGAAATCTGCAAAAGGAATGCTTGATAAAGCAAAAGATGGAAACGGATTTGTTAAAGATGTCAAGGATCGTGCAGTTGATGTTCGTCAGAAGAGCATGGACAGTAAACAGGCAACAGATGAAATGGTCAGCCATATTCGTGATGTACTTGAAGATTCTATCGAGAACAGTAAAAATGTTGATAAGATCAACGAGCTGACAGGAGATATTCTGGATATTTCCAGCCAGACTAATCTGCTGGCCCTGAATGCATCCATTGAAGCAGCCAGAGCTGGGGAAGCAGGAAAAGGATTTGCAGTTGTTGCAGATGAAATCAGAGTTCTTGCAGATAACAGTCGAGATACAGCAAACAGAATTCAGGAAATCAGTAACATGGTAACAGGTGCAGTAAATGATCTGGCAGGTAATTCAGATGAAATGTTGAAATACGTAACAGATTCAGTACTATCTGATTATGACGGATTTCTCGATATGGCAAATCAGTATCATGACGATGCAGACAGCATGGATAAGCTGCTGACTGATTTCTATGAGAATTCGAAAGAACTGGAAAGAATCATGGATGAGATGGCTGCAAATATCAGCAATATCTCAGAGGCAGTAACAGAGAGTACCAATGGTGTTGTCAATGGTTCAGAAAATACAAGTGATCTTGTTACAGCAATTGGAAAAATCCAGGAAGAAGCACAGCATACAAGCAATATTTCAAAAAATCTGCGCAATGATGTAGATAAGTTCAAGAATATTTAATTTAAAATAATAGGATTGTAAAAGAATCGGGTTTTATTATAATAGTTGTTAGACCGTTAGACCGTTAGACCGTTAGACCGTTAGACAGCTAGATAGTTAGAAAATTATATAGTTAGTCATCTACTAGATGGCTAGACAATTGGATAATTAGATAGCTAGATAGATAATAGAAAACAGGCGTCAGACAGTTAAAAATACTGCCTGGCGCCTGTTTTTTAGTGTTCATAATCTGATAAATGATCATTTCCAACGATACTGTTCCATATTGTTTTCTTCGATCCATGTTTGTAGAAATCCTTTGAATTTGAGCGCGTCTGTGCTCAGCGGAGTATCCTTCTTCTGAGCGATGTAAAGTGTCCGAATGGAATCATTGGCTGTGAACGGAATGATGGTAGTGCCTGGACGCCGGTCATCAAAAGCAATATAGTCGAGCGTAATTCCAATCGCGAGATTCTGCTGTGCAGCATCGAGAATCAGATGGTCATTGGAAGTTTCCAGATAAATATCCGCCTGAATGCCATGCGCCAGCAGCAGACTGATGTTGGTATTGTAAAAGTTGTATTCACGGCCCTTTAAAGCAAGCGGCTGATTTTCCAGATCTTCATAATTGATCGTGGACTTTTGGGAAAGTGGATTCTGATTATTTATAACAAGACAGTGTTTACAGGAGAAAAGAAATTCACCACTGAACTCTGTCGTGTTGAGTGGGGCAGACAGGATGGCGAGTTCACACTCGGATTTCCTGAGCCGATCACTGGCAGGAAGATCAGTCAGTTCCACAAAATTCAATTGGATATTGGGAAAGTGCTCGTAGAAATCATGGATAAATTCGATTCCGAGGTATTCCAGTACTCCGTAAGAAGATACAATTGACAGGACACTGTGGGAATTATCAAGAAAATCCACTCCATTTTCAATGCAGGAAAATTCGTGCAAAATTCTCTGTGCATGAAGATGAAGGCGCAAAGCGGCCCGAGTTGGTTCCATGTGATTACTGGAGCGTGTAAAGAGCTGGTTTCCAAGTTCCTTTTCCAATCCGATGATAGTTTTACTTAGACCCTGGGGAGAAATCATTAGTTTTTCGGATGCAAGTTTGATGCTTTTATACTCATAGACAGTTAAAAAATAAGACAATGTACGTTGATTCATAGTTACCTTATCCTCCTTTTTGTTGTCTGGACTCTGATGCAAAAGAAGTATAAAAATACAGATGCCAGTTAGCTTTTGTAATACAGATACTTTGTTAAAAACTTGTATAAGTCTATTATATATCAACCAAATAGTTGATGCAACAGACGAAATTTCTGTTTGCGAAGGAGGCTCTTTTCAGATATAACATAGGAGAACGACGAAGTTCCTTTTGAAGGAAACTTCGTCTTTTTTTTATTCTTCAGAGTTTAACGATTTAAAGTGAAATATTCTGGCTGAATAAAAACGGTAAGTGATACGGATGTAAAAATATGGGGATGAACCGGTAATTTCCATAGTGGGTAGAAAATAGTACACTTGTTTATCAATCAGGTTATGTAGTAAATATAGTTTTCATGGAGGATTTATTATGAACGAGAGAGAGAATTTTAAGTCACGGCTCGGCTTTATTCTGGTTTCTGCCGGCTGTGCAATTGGACTGGGAAATGTGTGGAAGTTTCCTTATATTTGTGGACAGAATGGCGGAGCAGCATTTATTTTGATATATCTGGTCTTTCTTGCTATCTTGGGCTGGCCGATCTTAATGACTGAGTTTGCAATAGGACGAGGCAGTAAACGTAGTATTGCGCAGTCATTTTCAATACTTGAAACAGAAAAGAGCAACTGGCATCGTTTTAAATGGTTCGGTATCGCAGGAAATTATCTGCTGATGATGTTCTATGTTATGGTAAGCGGCTGGATGATGTATTATGCATATATTTCTGTAACAGGTAAATTATCTGGACAGGATGCGGCAGGGGTTGCCGGCTCTTTTAATTATATGCTTGGATCTCCAAAGACAATGATTTTGTGGACATTGATTACAATCGTTGTTGCATTTGGAATCTGTGCCATGGGATTACAGAATGGCGTAGAAAAAATCACGAAGGTGATGATGATTTTACTGATCGCACTGATGGTCATTCTTGCAGCAAATTCTCTTCTTCTGAAAAATGCATCAGAAGGATTGAAGTTCTATCTGGTACCTGATTTTGCGAAAGCTGCTGAAAATGGCTGGGGCAATGTCATATTTGCGGCGATGACACATGCTTTCTTTACATTGAGTGTAGGAATGGGTTCCATGAGTATCTTCGGAAGTTATCTGGATAAATCCCATAAGATCACAGGGGAAGCATTAAACGTAGTTGTTCTGGATACAATGATCGCATTGATGGCAGGTATCATTATTATTCCAGCATGTTTTGCCTATGGTGTTCAGCCGGATTCCGGTCCATCGTTGTTATTTATCACCTTACCGAACGTATTTAACAATATGGCAGGTGGAAGGATCTGGGGCACACTATTCTTTATTTTTATGACCTTTGCAGCATTATCGACTGTCATTGCTGTCTTTGAAAATATTATTGCGATCACAATGGAAATATGGGATATGCCAAGAAAGAAAGCAGTCGGAATTAACATGGTATGTCTTGCAGTTCTCGCCATGCCTGCAGTTCTTGGATTTAATGTCCTTTCCGGAATTCAGCCACTCGGTGCAGGAAGCAGTATCATGGATCTGGAGGATTTTCTTGTATCCTATAATATTCTTCCACTTGGCTGTCTGGTCTTTGTTCTTTTTAGTACAAAGAAAAATGGATGGGGATTTGAAAACTTTAGAAAAGAAGTCAATACAGGAACTGGTTTTCATCTGCCAGCTTGGGTAAATGGTTATATGAGTTATGTACTGCCACTGATCATTGTAGTCGTATATATAAAGGGATATTATGATATGTTCTCATCATTTGGAACCGGTGCACTGGTTGCGTGGATGACATTTGCAATTCTGCTACTTGGACTGGTCATGACATTTACGATGAGAGTCGGAAAAAAAGCTGCTGAAAAGAATAAAATCCGTGAGCAGGAAAAAGGAAAACTTGCAGGAAAAGCTTCAGACGGTTATAATACAGCAACAGGAGACTGATAGAAATTTCGTTACGAAAGAGAAAAAAGTAATAGTTAAGACAGATTTAGGAGATAGTTAGAATGAAGATTTATGCGTTTGATGTTAGAGAAGATGAGAAGGAGTATTTCAGATATTTTGCAGAAAAGTTCGAATGTGAAGTGAACCTGACTACGGAAAGACTTTGTATGGAAAGTGTAGGAGAGTGCAAGGGGTATGATGGGGTAACAATTCTTGGTAACAGTAAGGTAGACTGTGAAATGATCGATAGATTCTGTGAGCTTGGCATCAAATTCCTGTCTACAAGAATGATTGGATATAATAATATTGATATCGCTTATGCAAAAGAAAAAGGTATTCGTGTGTGCAATGCACAATATGCACCAGACAGTGTGGCTGATTTTACGATTATGATGATGCTGATGGCACTTAGAAAGTATAAGCCGGCACTATACCGTCAGAATGTAAATGATTTCTCATTATCGGGACTGATCGGCAAGACGATGCGTTCCATGACAGTCGGTGTGATTGGAACAGGGCAGATCGGAACAGCAGTCATCGAATCCTTGCAGGGATTTGGCTGCAGAGTGCTTGCCTATAACCGTAGTGAAAGTAAACATGTAAAAGAAATGGCTGAATATGTGGATCTGGATACGCTTTATCGGGAATCCGATATGATCTCAATTCATCTGCCACTCAATGACAGCACCAGAAAGATGATCAGTGCAGGTTCCATGACAAATATGAAAGATGGAGTGATCCTTATCAATACAGCCAGAGGGGAACTAATGGATGTGAAGAGCCTGATCTGGGGAATCGAGACCTGCAAGATCGGAGCGCTGGCAATGGATGTTTTTGAAAATGAGAATGATATTTATCATACCAATCATGTCAACGATATTATCACAAATCAGGAAATGGCTTATCTACGCCAGTTCCCAAATGTAATCCTGACACAGCATATGGCGTTCTATACAGAATCTGCGGTATCGGAAATGGTAGAATGTGCCGTAGAAGGCCTGAAGACGATGATGGAGGGAAATACATATAAATGTGAGATCAAAGTCGGAAGCAGTCATGTTGCGTAGATAAGTACGCATCGAACGTGAAAATACGAACTGCAATATCTTTCGATTGTGGAATCGGATAGAACAAGAAATATACAATGATAAACAGCTTTTTAGGTGTGCCTGTGCACATTTAAAAGGCTGTTTTTCTTTTCTGTCATGCGCTTTTTTAGGATTTCTACGGGACAGAATGAGAAGGTTGAAAAACAGCAGTTCAGCTTTAGGGTGTAAGGATCTTTGACAGATGTTATAATAGAAGGGACCATGAAAATAGAAGGGGATATGAAATCATAGAAGGATACGTGAAAAATAGAAGGATACATGAAAAATAGATGGATACATGAAAAATAGATGGATACATGAAAAGTAGAAGGATACATGAAAGATATAAAAATTATGAAAGATAGATGGCTATATGAAAGATAGGAAAAATAAATATACAACAGATTAAAGACAGGTGAGAGGAGGATTTATGAATACAATTATGATCGTAGAGGACGATGAAACGATTCGGGAAGAGCTATATGTAATTCTCGAAAACAATGGATATCAGGTACTTTTGCAGACAGATTTCCAGAATGTAGCTGAAAATGTCAGGGAAAAGGGACCGGATCTGCTTCTTCTGGATGTGAATCTGCCAGATAAAGATGGATTTCATATCTGCATGGAAATCAGGCGTTTTTCCAGTATTCCAATCGTTTTTGTAACGAGCCGAAATACGGATATGGACGAATTGAAGAGTATTACAATTGGTGGGGATGACTTCATTACAAAACCATATAATGTGACTCTTTTACTGGCGAAGATCAACAGAATTCTCAGAAAGAGCAGTAATCAGCAGGAGCAGACCAAAATATTACATAAGGGCGCAGAACTAGACATTGAAGCGGGAACAATAACCGCAGATACAAGGCAGGTCGCACTTACCAGAAACGAATTGAAGATCGTCACATACCTGTTTCGTAATGCAGGAAAGATTTCGCAGAGGGAAGATATAATTGATTATCTCTGGGATAATGAATTATTTATCGATGACAATACATTAAGTGTAAATATTACTAGAATACGGGCAAAATTACAGAGTATCGGACTAGAGAATTTTATACAGACAAAACATGGACAGGGGTATCTGATATGAAAATAAAAGCGTTTCTGAAGGACCGCATATTGATGATGATTTTTCAGCTTATTGGATTATTACTTTTGTCAGTTTATCTGCATGCAGTCGGGATCCAGACAGAGAACATTTTGATCATAGTGTGCTTTTATCTTCTGATGACAGCGATTTATCTAAGCTTTGAGTATCTGATCAGAAGACATTATTTTAATAACGTCAGACAGACATTCGAGGCGCTGGATCAAAAATATCTGATTTCAGACGTTATTGCACGGCCACAGAGATATGAAGATGAGCTTTTTACAGAAATACTGAGAAAATCGACCAGATCGATGTTGGAAGAGATTACAAAGATCCGTCATGAGCGGCTGGAATATAAAGAATACATTGAACAGTGGGTACATGAGGTGAAAACACCACTCTCTGGGATGAAATTGATCTGTGAGAACAATAAGAATGAAGATACCAGAAAAATATTGCGACAGCTGGAGCAGACTGACCGGTATGTGGAACAGGCACTGTTCTTTGCCAGAAGTGATGATATTGCAAAAGATTATCTGATCAGGGAATGTAGTCTTAATGAGGCCGCGAAAAATGCAGTGCTTACCAACAAGCATCTGTTGATCGCGAAAGGTGTTATCGTTCATATTGATTGTACCCATCAGGCATACACAGATGGAAAATGGATCACATTTATACTGAATCAGATTTTGACAAATGCAGCAAAATATGGCGCAAAAAATATCTGGATCACTACAAAAGAAGTGGAACATCAGGTAATGCTGGATGTAAGGGACGATGGAATCGGAATCAGGAAAGAAGACATTTCCCGTGTATTTGAGAAGGGGGTTACTGGGAATAATGGACATGAACAGCAGAAATCGACAGGACTTGGTCTTTATATCTGTAGCAAACTCTGTAAAAAACTGAATATGGGAATTCAGGTAACATCGACCGAAGGGAAAGGAACAACGCTCACCCTGTTATTTTCATAATACAAGACTTTTAATTATCATGAACTGATTTAGATTCAGAAGGGAAATTCTGGTGGTCATATTCAGGTCATATACCTCTGTTATATTTTTTTCTACAAATTAAATTTATATGGAGGTAATGTTAAGAAATGAAATTAGCATGGAAGGAAATAAAATATAATAAGAAAAAATATTTCCTGATTGAACTGATCCTGGTTTTATTGATCTTTATGGTTCTGTTTCTTTCAGGTCTTGCAAATGGACTTGGTAGAGCGGTCAGTGCAACGATAGCCAATATGCCGGCAGAAAGATTTGTTTTAAGTGATGGTTCGGAGGAACTGCTTTCCCTGTCGAATATATCAACAGAGCAATATGAAGAAATTAGTTCTGAAACAGATGGACAGGCAGCAGGATTTTCTATTTTCCGTTCAACGGTAAATCAGAATGAGAGTGATGAAAAAATAAATATTACTTATTTTGGAGTGGATGCATCACAGTTCGTGGCTCCAGAGGTGATAGAGGGCAATGAATTAACTGGTGCAGCACATGAAATCGTACTGGATTCTTCATTTGAAGCAGAGGGCATGAAAGTAGGAGACAGCATTAAAGATTCTGCAACTGATTATGCGTTTACGATTGTTTTACGATTGTTGGATTTACAAAAGATGCAATGTATTCTCATGTGGCAGTCGGTTTTATCAGCGCAGAGAGTTATGAAGAAATGAGAGCACTTACGGTGCCTGGTTATCAGTTATCCTACAATGCGGTCGCATTGAGCACGGAAAATGAAGTAGCACTGAATGGAGTAACAGTTCTGACGTCGGATGAAGTTATAAAAAATATTCCGGGATATGCAGCTGAGCAGATGACGATCCAGATGATCTTATGGGTCCTGGTAGTTATTTCAGCCATTATAATTGGTATCTTTTTCTATATCCTTACTTTGCAGAAGCAGAGCCAGTTCGGTGTGCTGAAAGCAATCGGAATGAAAATGCGTGAAATAAACGGTATGATGATCGCACAGATCTTATTGTTATCTGTGTGTGGTGCGGTAATAGGTAATCTTCTGGCATTTTTAATGGCCTCATTTTTACCGGCAGCGATGCCATTTTATCTGAAGGTACCAGATGCAGCCTTAGTTTCAGCAGTATTTGTTATGATTTCCCTTGTGTTCGGAGCGTTTTCTACGAGATACGTTGCAAAAGTCGATCCACTGATGGTGATTGGAGGAGCAGAAAATGAATAATCAAATTTTATATATGGAAAAAGTGTCAAAAGCATATAGAGATGGAATGAACGAACGTGTCATTTTGTCTAATCTGAATCTGGCAGTTGGTAAAGGCGAGTTCATTGCGGTCGTTGGTCCATCGGGAGCAGGAAAAAGTACATTTCTTTCGATTGCCGGAGGACTTTTATCTCCGGATAGTGGGGAAGTTAAGATCCAGGATCATAATATTTCTTCTGAATCACAGAAGAACCTAACAGATATTAGACGAAAAGAAATCGGATTTATCTTTCAGAGCCATCAGTTATTACCATATCTGACGGTACGGGAGCAGCTGGAATTGATCCGTAAAATGAATAAACAGGCACCATCAGGAGAGGTAGAGGAGCTTTTAGCAGATCTGGATCTGACAGAATGTCAGAAAAGATATCCAAAACAGCTTTCAGGTGGAGAAAAGCAGAGGACTGCAATTGCAAGAGCATTTATGAATCATCCATCTCTGATTCTTGCAGATGAGCCAACTGCCAGTCTGGACGCAAAGCGTGGATTTCAGGTCGTAGATATGATCAGAAAAGAAGTAAAGAAGTATCAGAAAGCAGGCGTTATTGTAACGCATGATGAGAGAGTACTTGGTTTGGTCGATAAGATCTATGATCTAACGGATGGAAGACTGGTGGAAAGAAACAGATAGTGAGTGCATGTTTGTGCGTGGAAACAGGTGTTGCCATTACGGCTGTTTAAAAACGGACAGGAACATAGTATACTTAATAAAAGAATATGCAGACAGGGTCTGTAAAGAAAAGCAGATAAAATGCTTCGGTAAGGAGGTGTAACGATGTTCTCGATTCTGGTTGTGGAAGACGATGAAACACTGAGTAAAATGATTGCTGCAAAATTAAAACTGGAGCAGTTCGAAGTACATACAGCATTTGATGGAGAGCAGGCATTGGAGGTTATGGATCAGGTTCAGATCGATATGCTGATCTGTGACATTATGATGCCAAAAATGGATGGGTATGAACTGACAGATGCCATAAGAAAGGCAAAATATACGATGCCGATACTGATGGTGACTGCAAAGGATCAGTATGAAGATATGGAAAAAGGATTTGAAATGGGGACAGATGATTATCTGATCAAGCCGTTTAATATGAAAGAGATGGTCCTCCGAGTTCGTGCATTGCTGAAATGAGCCAGAATCAGTAGTGAACATCAAATGACGGTAGGATCTGTGATTCTGGATTATGATGCACTGACAGTAGATCTGCATGGAACAATCATGGATCTTCCACCGAAGGAGTTTTATCTGCTTTTTAAATTATTATCCAGCCCGAATCATATATTTACAAGGTTGGAACTGATGGATGAAATCTGGGGCATGGATTCGGATGCAGATGAACGGACAGTAGATTCTCACATAAAAAAGCTACGTAGAAAGTTCGAAACAATTGAAGATTTTGAACTTGTAACCGTACGTGGGCTTGGGTACAAAGCAAAAATCAATTCTTAAAGGCAGGTGGCACATGAAGCAGACAGAAAAAAAGAAAAGATACCGAAAAGATATCAGGCATTATTTTTCAGAAAGTATGATCGTTACCATCGTGATCAGTTGTTTGATTGCAGCAGGCATGGTTCTTACACTGCCAGAATTATTCAGTCGGAGGCAAGAATCGAGAGACTGACACCGAGAATGTTATGTGTTCTGAGTATCTGTCTGTGTTGCATTACAATCAGTCTGACAGGCGTGATCCTGTACTTCAGAACCAGAAAGATCACAGAACTGGTCACACGCCTAAATGAAGCAATCATGAAAATTGCTGGCGGAGACTTTAAGGTCAGGATGAAAGAGAATAAGCATCAAAGTAAGTCATATCAGTATGAAAATGAACTGGATGAACTGACAGAAAATCTGAATAAGATGGTAACGGAACTAGATGGAATGGACTATATGAGAAAAGATTTTATGAGAAAAGATTTTATGAGTAATGTCTCTCATGAAGTCAAGACGCCGGTCGCTGCCATTACCGGATTCTCAGAAATCCTTCTGGATGGAAATCTTTCAGATGAAGAACAGAAAGAATATCTAACGCTGGTAAATCAGGAATCGATTCGGCTTTCTGCGTTATGTGAAAATATGCTTCGTATGTCCAGACTGGATCATCAGGAAATTGTATCTGCAAAGGATATGATCAGGGTGGATGAACAACTTCGAAAATGTATGATCATGCTATCAGAAAAATGGCAGGAAAAAAATATTGAGTTCTTACCTGAACTTGCGGAAATTAAGATCATGTCAGATAGAAATCTTCTTATGCAGGTCTGGATGAATCTGATCGATAATGCGATGAAGTATTCCCACAACAATTCCCAGATCCATATCAGACTGGAGCAGGACAGGGATGCTGTGTTTGTACAGATTCAGGATTATGGAATTGGTATTGCGGCAGATAAACTCGATAAGATTTTTAACCGTTTCTACCAGTGTGAAGAGTCGCACAAAAAGCAGGGCTCAGGGTTGGGACTTTCCATCGTAAAAAGGATTTTGGATCTTTTACATGGAACAATTGATTATAAAAGTGAACAGGGAACAGGAACGACAGTTACAGTCAGAATGAAGCTGAGTTGAGGAAAATTACCAAATCTTTCAAAATTGTAAGATATTCTTAAGATGATCTCATACCAATAATCGGATCAATTCTTTAGAATACAGAAAGACAAATAAGAAAGAAATGAGGAATGATCTATGGAACCAATATTGAAAATCGACAGTATTGAAAAATATTATGGATGTAGAAATAATGTTACGAAAGCAATTGATGATATCAGTTTTCAGGTGGAACAGGGGGAATTTATCGGTGTTATGGGTGCTTCTGGTTCAGGAAAAACAACATTGCTAAATGTTATTTCCACGATAGATACGCCAAGTGCAGGTCATGTGTTGATCGATGGAACAGATATCTGTGATATCAGCAGCAAAAAGCTTGCTGCATTCAGAAGAGAAAAACTTGGTTTTATTTTTCAGGATTTCAATCTGCTTGACACACTGACAATTGAAGAAAATATTGCATTTTCTCTAGCACTTAAGAAAATGCCTCAAAATGAAATCAGAACAATGGTAGCACAGATCGCTCAAAAGCTCGGAATTGAACAGATTCTCAATAAGTATCCCAATGAGGTATCTGGTGGACAGAAACAGCGTTGCGCTTGTGCCAGAGCAATTGTAACGGATCCAGTCCTAATTCTTGCGGATGAACCGACTGGAGCACTGGATTCCCGTTCTGCAAAAATGCTTTTGCAGACCATGAGTGAAATGAATGAGGAGATGCAGGCGACGATCCTGATGGTCACACATGATGCATTCTCGGCCAGTTATGCAAAAAGGATTTTGTTCTTAAAAGATGGGAGTATTTTTAATGAGATCGTACGCGGGGATAAGACCAGAAAGCAATTCTTTGGGGAAATCCTTGATGTGATGGCACTTCTGGGAGGTGACTACCGCGATGTTCGTTAAACTTGCTTTCCGAAACGCAAAAAGATCGTTTCAGGATTATATTATCTATATTTTAACACTTGTACTCTGTGTTGGTTTGTTCTATTCGTTCCTGTCCATTTCCAGTGTGTATTACAGGAACAGTATCTCGGTCGAATATGATTTTGAAACACTAAAATTATGTCTGACGATTCCAGTTATATTTATTACATTCATTCTGGTTTTTCTGGTCAAATATGTAAATGATTTTATGATGAAACGTAAGCAAAAAGAATTTGCATTGCAGACGCTGATGGGAATGGAACAGCGTACAACAGCCAGAATCTTTCTATATGAGACACTGTTCATGGGAGGAATTTCCTTGGTCGGAGGGATTTTGCTCGGAACACTGCTGTCTCAGTTCATAACATCTATAATCATGAGTTCATTTGATGTCCCATATCAGATCTACTTTTCCCTTTTTCCGGACACCTGCCTTGAGACTGTTATAGTTTTTGTACTGACATTTCTTCTGATAGGACTTGGAAATGTAAGAGCTATCAGCAAAATGAAGATCATAGACATGTTAAATGCAGATAAACAGTTGGACAACGATCTGAAAAAGAATCATCTGACACCGCTGATCACCTTGATTGCAGTTGTCATATCAGGCTTGGCTATCAGATTGGGAGCACAGACTTATATGACGTTGAAAGACAAAATGGAGCAGTTCACATTTGGTCAGAAGACGTTGGTATTTGTCAATATTGCTTTGCCGGCTATATTTATTGCACTATGGGCAGGATGTATCCTATATTATCTATTGCGAAGAAAAAAAGGAATGATGAAGCGTCAGCTTCTGCTATTGATGGTTCCAGCTGTATGCATGGTCGTTACATCGCTCCAGACAGTCGGAATGGCTGTGCCGATCAGCAATAGTACGAAGAATTATTATTTTGCCGTTGCTTTTTTCTATTTGATGTTTTTGATGTTCGCTTTCTTTTATTCACTGGCGGAGCTGATCAGGATTTATCGAAGCAGATCGGTAAAAAGTAAATATAGGGCACAGAGATTGTTTGTGTTGGGACAGATCAGTGGAGGACTTTCCAGTGCGACAAGAATTCTTCCGTTTCTTTCGGCAACGCTCATGCTGGCGATCACGGTATTTATGCTGGAACCGGTGCTTTCTGGCTGGACAATTGGATATCTGGAAAAGAGGGCAGTCTATGATCTGCAGGTGCAGAGTCACTGGGAAGGGACGCTATCAGATACGAGGGAACTTCCTATATACGATGAAACCATAATACATGAGGCATTGGCAGATCAGCCGGTTACGATTAAAGAAGAATGTTTGGTTCAGGAATATTATCCATGTGCTGTGGAGGATGTCGTATTGAACACAAAACATCCATTTGCAATTGCTCTGAGTGATTACAATCACTTACGGGAAATGGCAGGTTATGAGCCTGTTTCGTTAAATGAGGATGAATTTACCCTTCAGTTCCATCATTTGACGACAAAACAGCAGATACAGGATTTTACGGAGGAAACTACAACACTTTCGCTTGGGGGCGGCAAGACACTGTCACTTAAGGAAAATGAGAATTATCGGACACCATTGGGAGAATTTCTCTATAATTATTTTGGAACTTCAAATTTCTGTTATATTTTGCCGGATCAGGTCTGTGAAGATCTGCAGAAAGGAAATATTAAGTACTATGCTAATTTTGAAGAAAAACTGACGATAGATGAAGCGGTACAGATTGAAAGTAAATTGGATGATTTCTTTACGTCAGGAGAGCAGGAACAGCCATGGGAACTGGACTTTCGCATGAAGACGATTCAGCGTAACACTGGTATGACATCCGCATTGGCCATGAAAATGCTTTTGTATTACGGTGGAATCGTCCTGTTGATTATTTCATTTACCATTCTTTCACTACAACAGTCAAAAGACGCGTTTGACTATAAAAAGAGGTTTGAGGTCATTCGAAAACTGGGAATGGACAAAACAGAAATTAATGCGATCATTGTGAAGCAGATGGCCGTCTGGTTCCTGTTACCGGTATTTTTTGCTGTAGTAAGTTCAGTGATCTTCTTTAATTTCTATCTGAACAGTTTTCGTGATTATCTGGATATTTATATTGGAATCAGTAATCTGATGTATAGTATTGCTGCAACGTTCCTGATCTTATTACTGCTCTTTTTATGCTATTTTGTCGGTACCTGGTTCGTGTTCAGTAAGCATTTATATTCTGTTACCAGATCCTGAAACTCCTTATGACTGGACAAAAATGCATATTTTGAATCATGCGTGAGCTCAGTAATAAGTGCTCTTAATGCAAAAAGACCTGTTTGCTGCAGGTCTTTTTTCTGTTCCTGCGGTGTGATCTTTAAGCTTTCTGACTTCTTTTTCATATGGAGCCAGAGACAGTTGTCATCAATGGTCCATGGAACCAGCATTGCATCAAAAGTATGCCGGATCAGATCGATTGTTTCAGAAACATCCTCCTTTGCGACAGCGATTGATAGAAAGGCTGGATAAGCATTGTAGTCCCAGAGGGAAAAGTCCTTTACCATATGCTTGTAGGAATTGGCAAGCTTCTCTGCTGCATCCATGTTTTTACAGGAAATCTCAGCATCAACGAGAAGCATGAGTGTGCGGGAAAAATCATTTAGATGGGAAAAGAGCATTTTTTCAAGTATTCCGGCAGCAGCCTCCGGTTTATTTTCACGGGTGTAAAGATTGGCTTGAAGCATATTTTTATCAAGCGCATTCTTTGAGGGAAGCTGGTCAATTACGTTCTGAGCCTTCGTAAATTCGTCCAACATGGTATATTTGGAAGCCAGCATATACAGAGCCTGGTCATGAATCTCAGGATCACCGGTTGCAGCGGCGCGTTCATACATGGAAAAGATACGTTCCTGAAACGCTTCTTTTTCATCTTTTGGAAGTCCGGACATGATCAGTGCTCCGTCCAAAAACATTGCGACAGAGTGCAGAAGAATTCCAGAATCCGGGTACTCCAGAAGTTTACTGTCCGCCATTGAAACAGCAGCCTGATATCCGTCCTTGCGCAATGTAACGTTCAGTTCGTTCAAAAACAGCCCGACTTCTTCTCTTGACAGGGTCTTGCGGAAATTCAGCAGTGTATTGACATCCGTCTTTAGGGCGCGGGCGAGTGGAGACAATAGGGTGATGTCAGGATAGGAACTGCTTTCCCATTTGCTGACAGCAGGAGTGGAAACTCCAAGCATCTGTGCAAGTTCTTCCTGGGTGTAACCCAGTTCTTTTCTACGATCATGAATAAAGGAATGTATGGAAATCTGTTCTGAATGATTCATTTTGTATGCTCCTTCGTATTATAAAGTAGTAGTGTTTATAGTCCCTCTCCAAGGACTGTATGCTATAC